>JAEEHO010000252.1 GCA_016280845.1 Paludibacteraceae bacterium
TACAACTCCCAATTTGCAGTCCGACTATGTGGTTGGAATAATGCCAAGCTACAAAGAGAACGTTAACGCGAGCGACTTTGACGGTCTGCTGATAACCAACTTGGGTTCGGAGTACTTAAATAATGGTTTGGGGTTGGAAAAAACTCAGTGGGGGGTAGGCTACGCAAACATGAAGTTTCAAAACAACCTGACGTTTTCGTTTATTGGAACAGGCTACTCAGTGTCGAGAGGCAGAAACGACAGCAGCGTTTTGTCGGACGAGGAGAACAATCTTGTGGTGCGCACCGAAAGAGAGGCTACGCTTGGGCAGTACCCGTCGCTAATTCACTATTATTATCAGCGACAGCTTACCGACAACGGTACGCTGCGAATTAAAACGGCGGCGTGGAAACTTCCTGCCGTGTACATATTTAATCTGCGCACAAACTCGCCAATCTACGTTCTTATAGACTGTCGGTTTACGCTGCCAACGTTTAGCACGTCGCCAACCTCAAATGATATGGTGGCGTACCAAACAACGGTGTGCTTTAATTCGTTCAAGGATTTGCAAAACTTAGAAAGCTTTAGCAGCTTTTCGGCGGACAGAGAGGTAGAAAAAGGTTCTGATGAGTACAATAATCTTATAGAAAACGTATCAGGTAGAATTTAATAACAACAAACATGAAAGTAGTATTACCATCAAACGGTTTATTGGGTACAAAGTGGGTGGACTTGCGAGAGCCGACCTTTGAGGACTTGCGGAAGACGCAGCACGCCACCGAGGACGAGTACTTGTTCAAGTACGAGTTTATTAAGGGGTTGTGCGAGTTTGACGACACAAAAATCACAATGGACGACGTGCAGTATATCTACGAGGTGTCTGCCACGGCTGTAACATTTAACACGGTTACCATGAGCATAAAGTGTCGGAGCTGCGGTACAAAGATAACGAGCGACTTTATGTTTGGGGAGAGCGAGATGAACGTGCGGACGCTTGACAAGGACGCGCGTAAGTGCAGCAAGGTTATAGAGGGGGTTGAGTACAACTTCCACATACTAAGCGCGGCGGATGGGGTTGCGATTCATACCTACGCGCTTGACGACGAGGATAGCGAGCGCATGATTGAGGAGGCTACAGTATGCAGGGTGCTTGGGTACGATATCACGGACGCAAGCATTGAGAAGGTGCGCAACCTGCCAATAGCTCTGTACGTGGCTTGTTTTCTATACATAAAGGCAAATTGGCACGGCATGGACATAAAGAAGGAGGTTGAGTGTCCCAACTGCGGCACAAAGCACACAATGCAGATACACCTTGACTCCACGTGGGTTAAGATGGATCTGCCTACGTTCATTGCGCAGTTTGCGGCGGTGCGGACGTGTCTTGACTTTAAGTCGTTCCTCAAGTTCACTGTTCCCGAGTTTCAAAACTTCGCCGCGTACTTGAACGCGGAGGCTAAAAAGAAAAATAGCAATGGGTAACGGTAGCGGTAGATTGGTTGATAGTCTTGCGGAGTCGTTGGTTAACGTACTTGGTGAAAGCAAGGATCTAAACTTGATGAACAACGAGAAGTTTAGCGAGCTTACAGACTTACTACACGATCTTTCCACCAAGATAGACGAGTCAAAAAAGCAGAATGACGACAAGATAGAGTCGGAAACTCAGCTTCTTTACGATGCGCTGCTTACGGTGCTGAGCGATATATCGGGCAGAGTGTACCGAGTGGATGATTTAAAGAAGTACAAGGATAAGGATATCCACAAAGATAGCCGCAAAGAAACCACCGAAAACACCGAAAAGAAAAAGCTGTCACCTGATAAAAACGCAAAAGAAAAAGACAAAGACAAAAAGGCAGAGGAGAAAGACAAAAAGGCAAAGGACGACACGATTATTGATCTGCTTAAGAAAAACCCTGACACAATATCAAAGCTGCTTAAGGGGTTGGAAAGTCGACAGATTGAACGCTCCGTCAAGATGGAGCGGTCTATAAAGAAAAGCGTTAAATCCCGTGTTGGCAAGCTGTGGTCGATGTTCAAGAAGCTGCTTGTTGTCGGTCTGCTGCTATTCTTTGCACCCGTATTAAAGAGCGCGTTTAGCAAAATGGCGGACGTGTTAAAGTCGAGCTTCCAAAAGTTCAAGGACTTAACCGAACCCTTGTGGCGACCGTTTATTGAGTGGTTTCAGTCGGAGTTCCCCATGCTTACGGACTACATAAAGGAGATGGCGGGCTACGTTAAGAAAATTGGAGGTGCTATTAAGCTGATAGCCGACGGCATAAACAGTCTGATTGAGTGGAAGGAAGAGCACTCAACTCTTACCAAAGGCATCGAAGGAGCGTTGGTAGGTGCGTCAATGGGTGCGGTTGCAGGCTCGATAATCCCAGGGCTTGGCAACCTCGCAGGCGCAATATTAGGCGGTTTGTTGGGCTTTGGTGTGGGCGCAGGTAAGTCCCTCTTGAAGGAGAAGTACAAGGAGGAGAATGCGGCTAAGATTGCCGAAGAGGAAAAGCAAGCCAAGGGAGCATCGCAGATGTTGGCATACTACAACACCGAGGACGGCAAGGCGGCTTTGCGTGGTAACGCAGAGAAAAGTGTTGACGCGGATATCAGCCACGGTTGGATAAGCAGAGAAAACCGTGACGCGGCTATAGAAGAGGATATTAAGTGGCGCATAGACTCGGAAAGGTGGACTGCCGACGGCAAGGTTGGCAACGAGCCTAAGCGGTCGGACTACATGCAGAAGTTCGGCTACCTTGAAAACTTGTCTAATCCGCTATCAGTTGAGGACGTTGATCTTGAGGGCGCAAACCACACCTCGACCGACACCGCGGTTGAAGACGGCGGTGCGTCGGGCGGCAGCGGAGTAGCTATGCAAAACATTGAAAGTCATAATCAGGTAACCATAATTCAAAACCTTCACCAAGCCAACGAAGGCTTAGATAATCGTTAAGCGTATGTTTAAAATAATCCTAAAACTGCTATTTAAGGTTGCAAAACGGTTCGCGCTTAAAAAGCTCGAATCAATGCTTGCGGAGTATATGAAGGACAAGTTTGCGGATCTTGTCAAGCCGCCCAAAGCTCCCAAGTTGAGCGACATGCCGTCTATGCCTACGGTGGAAGCCACCAAGGAGGAGTTAAAGGTTGGCAAAAACGGTATTAGCAAGGCTGTCTTGGAGAAAGTGGGAAGTATGGGTACGGCGGTTATAGGGTTAGCCTCGTTAGGCGACAGCTCTACGGAGTCCGAGATTCAAGAGGCAAGTCGTGACTTGGACGGGGTTAAGGAGGATTGGAGCGACAATTTAGCCCCCATAGCGTTAATGGTTGGCAGAGGAGTCACCAAGGTGGTGGACGGATTGAATATTACCAAAGAGGAGCTTAAGCCTGACGGTTTTGAGTTCAAAATGCCGCATATTAACTTAGAGCCGATTGAGCCCTTAGAAATAAACGTAAGCCACAAACTTATCGAGGGTATTACAAGTACCCCCGATGAGGATTTTGAGGCGAACACGGAGGCGGAAGAGGGCAACGACGCGGTCTATTCTACCTTTGCAACGGGTGCTGCGGGAGTATCGTATGGCGGCTCTCAAATCACGGGGGCGGCAAGCAGTCGTCCTACTTATCATCAGGGAAAGTCGACGGTGTACGGAAGCCGCACGACCGTGACGCAAAACGGTGTGGCGCTAAGCGAGATGACAAAGTACTCCTACAACGAGTCACAGAGGTCGGTGGGCGCAAAAGGCGGCGGCAAGATGCGCAAGATTAACAAGATAATAATTCACTGTACCGACACGTACAAGGGAGTGGAGTACTCGGTACAGGAGATTGATCGGTGGCACAAGCAGAGGACAACAAGCGACGGCAGACATTGGTCAGGTATTGGTTACCACTTTGTGGTGCATCTTGACGGTAGCATTGAGTCGGGCAGACCGCTTAATATGGCGGGTGCGCACTGCGAGGGGCAGAACTCCAACTCGATAGGCATTGTGTACGTAGGAGGCAGGGTTAGGGACAAGAAGGCTAAAAACGGCTATGTGTCGACGGACACTCGCACGTACGCACAAAAAAGACAGATTTGGAACTTGGTGTTATATTTGCAGAGGTTCTTTCCGAACACCACAGTGCATGGTCACCGTGAGTTTGCGAACAAGCTGTGTCCGTGCTTTGACGTGCAAAAGGAGTGGAGGGCGCTGCGGTCTAACAACTTTGTGTTGGAGAGCGAGGAGCAGCCGCATTATGCCGCAGCCGTCGACACGCGCACAATAAGTTCGTCACAAGTTATTGATGATATATATTCACAGAAAGGGGATTTAGAAACAGCAACAGCTAACGAGGTGTAAGAGATGATAGGGCAGGGAGTTAATATAGAGGCAATAAGAGAGCTCAACAAGCTGCGGGTGTACGCGATCACCAACAACGGTGACACCGATCCCAACTACGGCAAAAACGGTGAGGTTTTTTCTGCTTATATGACGCAGTCGCTTGGACAGCTTGGAGGCAGCGTTGAGGCAAGCAGTCTTACAGAGGACGTTGGCAACGCCATAAAGTCGCTCGGGTTTGTCGGAAAAATTGTCGACACCGTTGTGGACACAAGGCTTGGCGAGTTTATCAAAAACCACCCTACTCTAACCAATGTTATAGGACAGAGCAGCAATTTGGCTAACAAGATAAACTACAACTACAACTATCGTTTTAGCAATGTTAGCAAGTTCAGTACATCGTTCAACTGCGAGCTTGTGGTCAAGGACGACGTGTACGAGGATGTTTTCTTTCCGTTGTGGCGGATTCTTAAGTATGTGCTCCCCGACGAGACGGAGCAGCTGCGGGACACCGAGCTTTTTGGCAAGGGCAAGGAGAAGGTAAGCAAGGTGGGTGGCATGGTTAAGGACGCGCTCGGCAATGTGCTTGAACCTAACGCATTAGATTGGCTATGGGATAAGGTATCGACGGTGGTTGGAGAGGGCGAGGATATGCTTGGCGGGTTGTCGATATACGAGAAGCCTGAGCAGCTATCCGACAATATATCGCACTCGCGGATTCTGATTGGCAACCGCATCTCGATTGACAACGTTATTATTACGGGGGTGACGTTCAAGGTTCCGTATCTTTACTACGAGGACGGCTTATTTGACAAGGTTGACGTTACGCTTACCGTTGAGGGCAACCGTCAGCAGTCGGTCAAGACATACGACTGGGTGCGGACGTTGGTTGAGGAGTACGGAGCGGGTATTGGAAACAGTAGAAACAACACCTTAAACTCGCAGTTTGAGGCTTAAATACAAAAGACATGACAACAAGGGAGGCGGCGGCGATATATCCTGTGCACGAGTACACAACAAGCGTGGGCGACAATCTTACAAGAATTGTGCGCTTGTTGTACGGAAACGACAATGATAAAGCGTTCGCAACGATAAAAGAGTTAAATTTGCGTTACGATTGGTCGTACCTTGAGGGCGGCGAAACGATTAAGTATTTTCCGAAGGACGTTTTGGCATTAGTTAATGTGGTTTTTGGCGAAAGATAGAAAGATTCCTATATCGGACTTGGTGTTTTCGGACAACCTTGCCTCCTACCACAGCGTTTTGTCTTTTACGTCGCCTGCGGTTATTTATGCGGATAGCGGTGTAATCAAAACCGACTTTGCGGAATACGAGGTGGCGATTGAGAGTCAGACTCAGCTGCAAAATGACGTAATGAAAGTGGACTGCATTACGCGTGCGGTGGACGACGCGTTTAACAGCACAACAGCAGGGTATACAGGACGGTGCACGCTTGACAGTCTGTTTGCCAAGCTTGGCTACGGTTACTACTCTGACTGCAAATCCAATAACACGTATTTTTCCATTCCGCAGTGCAAGGTGGTGTCGCTTTTTGACAACCTGACAAAGTTTGCCTCGTTTGCAAACGGCGGCGGTGCGCACTTTTACATGTCGATGGACGGCGTGGTTCACGGCTACGACTACAAGCTGATAAAGGACAAGGGGAATGCTACGATTTGGTACGGCAGCATTTTAAGTCGGTCGATAAAGACGGACTGGCACAGTTTTACTCCGTCCGAGTACGATATATACACCTACAACCCCGACAACTCGCTCAAGCGCGAGTCTTTTGTGATTGTAGAGGGGTTTGGTAGATCTGTTGTTAATTTGTGCGACACAACGGGTGTGTGGCGCGAATGCGCCAAGCAGGAGCTGACTAACTCCTTTTACAACAAGTGGTATAACGGGTACACGCTAACGGTGTCGGTGGCGGCAGGCACAATACCGACGCTCGGTCAGCTTGTTGACCTTAACGGTGACGGACGCACGTTTATTGTTAAAGCGGTTTCGATTGCTTACAACGAGATACAGGAAGTGCCAAGCATAACGGCGGTGCTTATTTCTAATCCAATATTTGAGGCGTAATGGCAAAGATTATTAAAGCGGAGTGCACAACAAGTTCGGCGGAGGACAGCATGGGGCGCGTCAAGCTCAAGGCGGACGGCATTTGGAGTCAGGAGACCGAGCTTGTGCAGAGCGTTAACGGCTGTCCGCTCAACAAGGGGGATGTTGTGTTTGTGTCCATTGTAGACGGTTACTACAACCCGTTAATCTTGGGGAAGGCGGATAGGAACGATATTGTGCTAAACTTGCTTGTAGACAGAATTAACAAGTTGGAGGATAAGCTAAACGAGGCGGTAAAGCAACAAAATCAGATATTGACGGTGCTTGAGACATCGAGTGCCGTGCTTGCGGGGACTGAGCCAATAGGTACGTGGAGCGGCTCGGCTGCGTTGGCGGCTGCGGTACAGCCGCTTGCGGTGTTGCCAACCAAAACGACAGTAAGAGATATTCAAGACAATTATAAGTAAAGCTATGGATTTGCCTTTAAAGTTAAACGGAAATTCAACTCTTGTAACGGGGGTTGACGAGCTCAAGCAGAGTCTGTACCTTATTCTTAAAAATCCGATTAAGACTTGGTATCAGTCGTGCTCGGTTGGCTCGCGGGTTGCTCTGCACTCGTCGGATGTGATGGCGCTCAAGCTTGACGTGCAGGACACGCTAAAGCAGCTTAGCGGTGTGACGGTTGTGTCGGTTGTTGTTGAGGACTTATATATTACTATTAGACTCAATTACAACGGCAGAGAGCTTGAGGAGAGTTTTAAAATTAACGACTAACAGATATGAGAGCGAAGAGTGAAATAAGAGAGGCTTTGGAAAACAGTCTCAATGACGACATTTGGAAAAAGCTAAGGAATAGCCTGCTTGGGCGCGAGCTGCTTGCGTTTGGTGCGGAGGTTATATCGGAGAACGAAAATGTCAAGGACACAATGCTTATGCAGCTCAATCCTGACACCGCCGACAAGAACGGTTTGAACATGCTTTCGCAAATGAACGAGATTCCTATTACCAATGTCAAGCCATCGTGCGTTGTGGTTAATATGGACGACGATTCAAGAACGTTTGCGCCGTACGAGCTGCAATACAGTGTCGGGAACGTGCATTTTACAAATATTGAGTACACCATGCACGGTAAGACGGTTTCGCTGATAAACGGCACACAAAAGTGCTACGCCAAAGATCTGCCCGTTAGCTCGGGTGCGCGAGTTGACGGAACGGAAACGTATTTCTACGACGGCGCGTCCTCGTACTACGGTGTGCGGCTTGGAAACGCTTACCCTGACTCCATTGTGGTTTACGATGAGAACGATCTTGAGATTCAGCGGTACTCGTCGGACGTTGCGTTGTCGAACGTCATTGGGGTTATGTGCAAGGTTGTGACAGGGGTGGACGGAGATATCTTTGTAAGATTTGTCTGCGGAGAGGACTACGAAGCGCCCTCAAAGTTTAAGATTGATTGGCTTGACCACTCTGCGATGGAGTTTGACATTGAGGACTACGACGTGCGCTACGACAACACAAAGGTTGGCACAATTAGCTACTTTTCGCAGGGGGTTGTGGACGACTTGGATTTTATGCGGCTGCAGCTTAAGAAGGAGATGGCGAAGTACAACGGATTCAACACCCCCATGTCGATAGAGCGGTACGTTAAGGGGATGCCGTACGTTTTGGATGCCAAGTGCGCCAAAGACGAGAGCGGCATAAACGTGTATATAAAACCGTCCTCTTTAAATCCGAGTCTGCAGACCTACCTTGACTTCTCGGAGGTTGCGGCGCATATATCGCTCAACTCGGTTCTGTTTCCAAGCGTAAAGGTGCGCACAGGCAAGTCGATAATGTTTGGAGTTGAGATATCGGGGGTAAACGACGCAAAGCTGCAAATGGGAATAAAAAGTCTCATACAGGAGCGTTTCTCGTATGAGAACATGACTTTTAATACGGTTATTAACACGGGCAATATACTGTCGGAAATATACGCGCGTTACGGAGTAACGCCAACGATAAGCATGACGGTGCGTGAGGATTTCGTGCAGGACAAGCCGCTGTCCTTTAAGCCTGTAAAAAACACGCTGAAGCTGTACGACAACGACAACGGTGTAACCGCTTGGGAGGAGAACGGAGTACTGTTCGGACGGACGAACAAGGTTAACAACATCCCCTTTGACAAGTACACCATGGTTGGCTCGATGGGTACGATGTTTATTTTGATGCTTAAGGGTACGCCGACGGCGGAGACGGTGACAACGGGCAGGTACGCTTCGGAGGATACCGAGGAGTACGACACGCACTCGACTAAGATTACGTACGACGATTATTCAAAGAAGTTCAATAAGCTGTACTTGTACGACGTTTCCACAAACACAATTAAGCCGTTTGACTCCACGATGCAGGGTTTGTTTTTTCAAGACAAGCAAACAAACTTAAAGCTTAGCGCGTGGAACTCGGACGAGATGGTGCTTGGCAACCTCTACGATATCAAGCTGCTCTCTACCAACAACGCCCTCGCGCTGCTTGTGATTTACAGGAACGCGGGCACGCTGCTTGACGAAGACGGCAACTTTGAGTATTGGAACGTCGACAACATGGTGCAGTACGAGGAGTACC
This sequence comes from Paludibacteraceae bacterium, assembly GCA_016280845.1. GTDB lineage: Bacteria > Bacteroidota > Bacteroidia > Bacteroidales > Paludibacteraceae > Colicola. Next base: position 8,961 of record JAEEHO010000252.1, read on the forward strand.
TCACGGGCGCGTACGTCGCCAACAGCAAGGAGAGTGAGTACAGCGGCAAGTACCAAACGGTCTTCTTTGTCAAAACGCCGTTTGCGCTGCAAAACACCAACATAGACAATTGGAAGCTTTTTGAGGACTGCTCGCACGGGGACGAGGAGAAGACGGCGGGATTCTATACGGGGCTTAGAAACATAAAGAGCGACGGTACGCTGCTTGGGGTGAAGGCGAATTGGTTTGTTTACAACAACAAGAGCTACTATGCCTACGAGATCACCGACACGTTTGTTAACATCACCAACGGTGTGAAGAACCTTGCGGTGCGGCTTAACGGCTCGTTCCTTGGCATGATCCCGTACGAAGGCGACCTGTACGTATTTAACGAGAAGTACGTGACGAGGATCACAAACTTCGACGGTTTGAAGGAGAAGGAGGAGATCTACCAAATCTACAAAGATATCAACACCCCGATGACAATCACGGAGATTGTGCGGGAGTTTGACAACGAGATCCTTTTCAAGACGGCGGACGCGGACTTTTACACCGCCACGGGCATGACGGCTTTTGCGGGCAACAAGATGGGCTTTGCGAACCTCAAGGCGGTGGAGGACGAGGTTACGGGCGAGAAGCCGCCGCAGGACTGCAAGATAGGCGGTGTTACGGCGGACTACGCAACGTTCTACAAGGAGGTCATTCAAGATGAGGGCAACGGCTACGACTACTACTGCTACGATATCAAAAACAAGCGGTTGAAACTTTACAGCAAGACGGCAGAAACAAGCTCGTCGTCGGAGAAGATCGTCTACCCCACCACCTACGAAACGCGGACGTACAACTTGGCGGCGTTTCAGTCGCAAAACTATGCGCGGATTATTGCGCAAAACAGCGCGTTTATGTGGAAGCAACCGTTTGAGTGGAACTTGTCAAATCAAGGCACAGGAATGGCAAGCGAGGCGGATTTTGACAACGTGTACTTGGTTAAGTGGGACAACAAGAGTCAGCTCTACAAGCTCAAGCAGATAAACGGCTCATGGTATTTGATTACGCTGACGTGTGATGGTAGCAGACTTGGCGCGGGCAGCGATAGTAGAGAGTGGTCGCACGACGAGCTTGAAACCAAGATAAGCACGCGACACCCTGCGGGTTTTTACAAGCAGGCTTGGTACGCTTTCATGACTGCCTTGGAAACTCCCGAGAGTCAGGGCGGCTTTAAGCCGTCGGGGGCATCAACCTCGATGATACCTAACGGCACGCGCACCACGTCAAGGGAGCTGTCGCAGTTTACGTACACCAAGGAGATGACGGGCAGCGACATTGTTGATTTGGCAGAGGACAACAAGCAACGTCCGTACAGCATTTTAAACAGAGCGGTAGGTTATACCTACGCTTTGTCGAAGGCGTTTAGCACGACAAAGGGCTCGCCAACGTCGCTGTCAAGCACGTACGACGTTTACGAGTATATTGACACGTGGATGGAGCAGTGCTTAAATTGGAACGGAAACGACTTGGAGCTCAGATATTATGATAGGGCGAGTCAATCCGACAAGACTATAAAAATAACCAACTCCAACCGCGAGATGTTCCTTGACTACAACGGCAACATAGTGGTGGACGGCGACATGAACAACCGACTTAAACAAAAGCTAAACGGGGGTAGCTCAAATATATCCATCTCACGGCTGATGGTCAAGATTCAGTACAAGACGGACGTTACCGACGTGATTAAAACGGTGAACTTTAGCTCTGCCGTTGAAACGCAGGAGGTTGTTAATATTGGGTACTACGACGAGGCGAAAAACTCGTGCGTTAACGACACGGGCAGCGAGATTGCCTACGTTAAGTACCATACGCAAAATCCGAATATATCGGGAGACTCATATTTGGTTTTGGATGAGAGTGAGATAAAATTTGTATAAAGATGAAGACGACGCTATACTACAACACCATAGAGTCGCTGCAGCGACAAAAGGCGTGGAAGACGTTTTTAAACAAGATCGTCGAGTTTTGCAACGGTCTGTACGACGGCAACCTTGTGGCTGCGGTGGACGCGGAGAAGGACGGGTTGCCGATAACGCAGCTCAAGCTGTCGGAGTCGGAGGAGAGCTTGCAGGCGAAGTACGCACTACTCGGGTTCTGCGACGACATAGCCTATATGACGGGCAGGGAGAATATATCGCTGCGCGGCTTGCTGCACACCTTGGCGTTATACAGGTGCAGAATAAAAAACATTAAGTGCGACAACGACGTGCTGCCGCACACCTTTAAGGTGGAGGGGGAGCGCAAGGATACCGCCATCTACGGGTTTGATACCGCCAACCGCACCTACGACTACGAGTGCGTGGCTAAAACGCCAATCGACACAACGTACGGGGACGAATACGATGCGGGCGACGTCGAGGCGGGGTGCTTCGATCTGATCATTGATAAAAACTACGAAGACGAGAACACGCGGTTTAAGTACATTTACAATGTGTACGGTTACAATCAAAAGAATCCGATCCTCTCTGTCAGCCCGCTGCGGGAGGTGTTGAGGTTTTTCTATCTGCCTCGCAAAGAGGGTGCGCCAAACAGTCTGCCGCCGTATCTGTATATCCAAACGACGGACGCGTATTGGGACGAGGACGCAGATCCTGTGCCAACGCTTGTGATTGTCAACTACTCGCACCTTTACAAGTCGACGCACAATGACGACTCGGGCATATATCTGACGGACGTAACGCTGTACGATGCGTCGCGGAAGGACATCGTCGACACCTACTACTCGTCGGACGGCACGACGGTGTGGCGATGGATTGCGGGCGATAGCGAGACTTCGTACGTAATCAACGATAACGACAAGTACGATCTTATAAAGGACGACAACCGCATCAAGTACAACAGCGACGAGCACTCGCTTGATATTTACAGAGATTTGCGTTTCGGACTTGTAGAGAATTCAAATATTGATAGAGCGGACTTTAAAAAGTGTGATGAGGTTAGGGTTATTGGCAGAGCGGAGCCTGATCCGCAGGGGGACGTTGTTGCTCAGCAGCGTTACTACGTCTACGAGGACTCCGCCTACGGGCGACAATGGGTTATATTGGACAGCATTGCCGACTACTTCACAATCAACCCACGCTTTTTCAAGAGTCAGCTTTTTGCCGACGAGTGCGCCGTAAAAGCGCAGCCGCTTTTAAAGTACGTATTTGAGGAGACAAGCGGAGAAAGCACGGAGGAGGTTGCGTACCTGTCCGAGTGCGCCAATATCGTCCTCGACGAGGAGAAAAAGTACGAGGAGCGCACAGGCACAGTCATTGACTACACGGGCGGTGTTGGCAAGCTGTCGTGCGAGGTGGAGATGTACAACTTTAATCAGGTGGTAACCAAGCTTAAAAAGAAAAACAACAAGGACGACGGTACTGTGCTTGCGCAGGACGTGTTTTACGGTGATTGGTACAACTTGTGGGCGCAGTACAACGACAACGCGACGTTCTTTTTCAAGAACGACTTTTACACCGCCTTAAACTTTACGGTGGCAGAGCCTGCGCTTAACCTTTACAGTCTTGACAACTTTTTCGACGGAAAGCGCAAGACTCAGTATATATCGGGGCAGGACAAGGAGGTTTATGCCAACAACAACGAAAAGCGACTAAACGGCTACGCGTACCAAAACGCCTTCAAACAGGAGTACTTTGAAACGATGTACTTTAACCACTTTGTTAAGATCTACCCCGTTGTAGACGAGGAGTCGGACGGTTTGGTGTCAACGCTGAAGCTTTACTGCGACAACCTTGAGCTTGTGATGTTCGGCGACATAGTGCCGTACGTTGTAACCTTTGACAGGATAGGAGAGGAGGCTCCTGAAAGCTCGGAGGAGGTGCTTAACGATATAGACTGCTCGGTGTTTTCAAAAATTCTGTCTTACAATAAGCGGACTCACCTTATCACGGTCAACAACCCCGTAACCTTTAGAAACTCCAAGCTGCCCAAGTACGCGGTGATAGCGTACCAAAACGCGTCACCGTTTAACAAGATTAGCTCAATGGACGTGATTACTCCAAACGTAAACACGGACGAGGAGGTAGACGAGGAGCTGACTCTAAAGCTTAAGGGGGTGGTTAGCGATTTGCTTACAGACTACGCGGGCGCATGCGCTTTGCACCCTTACGCACAATACGAATATTAGAAAGTATGGAACACGAGCTTTTTGTTTGCGCCTGCCACAATATTGAGCATCAAATGGTGCTTTCCTACTTTGACGACGAGATTGACGTTTACTTGTCTGTGCACTTGCGCAAACACTGCTTTTTGAAACGGCTGTGGATAGCCATACGCTACATATTTGGCAGACAGTCGCCATTTGGGGCGTTTGAGGAGATTATTCTGCGCGAGGAGGATGTTAATAGGTTGAACGACATTTTAAGCCAACGTCGCGAGTTTTTTGAGGGAGCGGAACATAAGTAACCAATTTTTATTATATTTGCAATCGTAATTTTTAAAAACTATGAGCTATGATTGTGCTAATAATTAGTTTGGTTGTTGTTTATTTTCTCTGTGCGGGGTTGTGCGCCCTGTCCGCTGCGGCGTTGTTCGGTGAGCATGAAGCCAAAATGGTCATGGCGTTCGCGTTTGTGCCAATCGTCAACATTGTGCTTGCGGTTGTCATAATCATGATCTTTAGAACGCTGTACAAAGAAAACAAAAACACAACTAAGCAAAATGAAGCAAAAAAATCTTAAAAGTAACCTATTATGCAAGTATGTAAGTATGCAAAGTGGACTGGCTGCTCAGACTGCGACCATCCATTCTACGCGCAGTGCAAGAAGTTCTTGCAGATCCACGCA
>JAEEHO010000253.1 GCA_016280845.1 Paludibacteraceae bacterium
ACCGCCGTTGCCTTCGCCACCGATGATGGCGTTAGTGCGCTTCATCTCCGTCACCACATTCACTTCGCCCACAGCGCTGGCGCTATAGGAGCATCCGTGAGCGCGCGTGATGTCGCTCAGCGCACGCGAAGAAGAGAGGTTGCTAACCGTACTGCCCGGTGTGTGAGAGAGCACATAGTCGGCAATGCTGACCAGCGTATATTCCTCGCCGAACATATTGCCGTTCTCGCAAATGAGAGCCAGACGATCCACGTCCGGGTCAACCACAAAACCTACATCGGCTTTGCCCTGTTTCATCAGATCGCTGATCTCGGTCAGGTGCTGTGGCAGCGGTTCGGGATTATGCGGGAAACGGCCGTTAGGCGTACAATTCAGTTCGATGATGTTTTTTACTCCCAATGCGCGGAGCATAGCAGGAATAGCCAAACCTCCAACCGAATTGACACAATCGATGGCTACGGTGAAATTACGCTTGGCGATGGCGTCCTTGTTCACCAGCTTGAGCTTCAATACTTGTTCTACGTGGTAGGGTAGGTAGTCTTTCTCGCTCATGTGGCCCAGATCGTCCACTTCAGCGAATGTGAAGTCTTCGCGTTCGGCAATAGCCAGCACTTCTTTGCCCTCTGCATCATTGAGAAACTCGCCGCGCTCGTTGAGCAACTTCAGCGCATTCCATTGCTTGGGATTGTGGCTGGCGGTCAGAATGATACCGCCTGCGGCTTTCTCGCCCGTTACGGCCAGTTCGGTAGTCGGCGTGGTGGCCAAACCGATATTCACTACGTCATAGCCCATTCCCATCAGCGTGCCGCAGACAATCTGTTCTACCATATGTCCACTTAAGCGGGCATCGCGACCCACAACGATGGTGTTGTTGGTCGGCATGGCTGCACGACGTTGGGTGGCATAGGCTGCCGTGAAACGTACGATGTCAACGGGATTTAATCCTTCTCCTACGCGTCCGCCTATCGTGCCGCGGATTCCGGAAATACTCTTTACCAGACTCATAATAATTAGATCTATGTTGTTAAATGATTTATGTTGTTTATTATTGCTTCACTTTGATTTTCATGATGTAGCCGTACGGCGTTACGCTGTTCTGTTCACTCGAGAATCCCAATTTGCTGGGTTGAATGATAGCGCATTGCGAGTCGGGATACTTCATGTATCTGACCGCCAGGTGCCATCCTACCGCTTCGCAATCACCCGAGTTCATATAGTGGAATTCGTACGGGTAAGCTTGATCCAGAGTGGTCCAACAATTGATGGTGTCGGCATTCTCGGTGAGCGCAAACTGCTTGAAGCGAACGACAATCAGGTCATTGGCCGCAATGGTCAAATCTGTGCGTGACGAATCAATAGGGTCAATATACACCGAATCACCTCGTTCAATGAGATGAAAATAGAAATTGTCGTAGCCGGGCACTTTCAGATAATCTTTCTCTCCCCATACGTAGTCATCAGCCGGCTCTTCCGTCAGTATATTGAGGTTGTTGCGGCTGATGTAGTTAGCTATCAGTTTGTCCTCCTTCTTTCGCAGATCGGAGTAGGTGGTACCTGTGCATCCGCTCAGCAATAGTGCCGATGCGGAAAGCACGCAAAAGAATAGTTTTTTCATTTATCGGATATCTATTTCTAAAATTACATTTTCGTAAGGAGCTATATGGTCCGTTCCTTTCATACCGTACGCGGAATACCATGGAGCGTACATCCGCAGTCGGGCACCGTGATGCCACTCGCGTATATTACGTTCAACACCCATCGGCATCTCAAACTTACCGATGGGATAGGTCTGCTCCGTGTCTGTCAACATGCGTCCGTCCAAGTTGTATGTACGGATACGGATAGTGCACAATTCGCCGAACTGTATGGCAGGACTGTCGGTGTCTCCCCCGTCAATCTGATGAACCCAAATGCCGCCGTCGTAGAGTGCATACGGTTCCTCTTGCGATTGCGCGAGTTGCAGCAACTGCTCATCGGCAGCCAAAGCCATTTGACGGTTCAACTCCAGCAATGCCATCTCTGTACTATCCAGTTCCGGCTCTTTGCCCAGCCAACGGCTAGGACGCTGCGGCCCTTGTTTGCCACAACTTATTACCAACAGACTAAGTAGAACTGTTATTACAATGAAATGCTGTTTTCTCATTTTGCCAAACGCTCTAAATAGCGACCGTAAGCCGTCTTCATCTCTTTTCCTAATGCGGCTAACTGCTCAGTGCTGATCCATCCGTTACGCCAAGCTATCTCCTCGATGCAACTGACGTAGAATCCTTGACGGTTCTGTATTGTAGCAATGAAGTTGCCGGCCTCCAGCAAACTGTCGCAATTACCCGTGTCAAGCCATGCAAATCCACGGCCGAAGAGTTTTACTTTCAGATTACCTTCGTTCAGATAGAGTTTGTTGAGGTCTGTGATCTCATATTCGCCGCGTGCGCTCGGCTTGAGTGATGCAGCCTTGTCACACACGGTTTCATCGTAAAAATATAGACCGGGGACAGCATAATTGCTCTTTGGCTCGGCCGGCTTCTCTTCCAGGCTCAGCACCTTGCCATCAGCATCAAATTCAACAACGCCATAGGCGCGGGGATCTGCCACCTCGTAGCCGAAGATACATGCACCCCGTTTGCCGTCCGTTACGCCGGCAACAGCATCACGCAACATAGCGCTGAAACCGTGACCGTAGAACATGTTGTCGCCCAGGATGAGACAGCCCGGTTCGCCATTTAGAAACTCCTTACCCAAAACGAAGGCTTGTGCCAAACCGTTCGGAA
>JAEEHO010000254.1 GCA_016280845.1 Paludibacteraceae bacterium
TGTCATTAAAGGCTCCGTTAGACGAACCGAATATCAAGTATTTTCCCGTCCGCGGCACTAAGAAGGACAACGGATAGAAAAGGTAACAACCTATATATGCTATGAATTTCAAAAACTTCATTACTTACGGTCTATTACTTCGCGTAGTTGTGTACTGCTCGTACCTTGTGTATAGGGGAAATAGATGATTTGCACCCCTTTGTCCTTGAAATATTCCTCATATCGATTAAAACGCTCGGATCCCTTATAGTCCGATCCTACAAAGAGATAGTCGTATTTCACGATTCCCTTAGTCCACACGTCGCTGTCTTCCGGTTCTGACAAAATCACTTCGTCCACATACTTGATGCTGCGAACTATATCTGCGCGCTCATCGAATGGTATATATGCCGTTTTTCCCTTGTGGGAAGCATCTTTGTGAATGCCGACCACCAGATAATCACAGTATTTCTTGGCGCGGCGAAGCATATTGAGGTGTCCGATGTGGAACAGGTCAAACGTACCGCTCAGATAACCTATCTTCAGTTGCGGACGACTGGAGAGACGGCCATTCTGCAGTTTGTAGTTATAGCTATCCACACCGAACTGATGCGGGTCATCGTGGTAACGCTCCAAAACGCCACGGAAGATCTCTTCGTATTGAGGAATGAAAAGCGTTTCGCGGGCTTGCATGCGTGTCAGAATCTCATTTGCCAACGCCTGAGTCTGCGCCAAATCATTGGCACCGCCGTTAAACCGCGTGCCCTTGATAGAACCCGGAGATACATTGGTAATACGGTTTGCCGAACCGGCCGTTTCCAACTCGATATTCATGCTTTCGATTCCGTTGCAAACAGCCGCTTTGGTAGCTCCGTACAAAGCGAACAGAGGAGAGACTACCAGTCCGGCAATACTGCCCATCACTGCGCAATAGAACGGATTTGCTTGCCGCATCCGGGGAAAATAATGGTGCAACACGTGCATCACCGAAACTGCATTCACCTGAAAACTATTGTCTATCTCTTTGGGGCGAATCTGTTCGAAAGGTGTCACACGACCGAATCCGGCAGTAATAATCAGCGTATCTATATCCGCGTAATCATCCAGGAAACGAAAATCATTATTCAGCAGATTCACTTGCTGATACGATACGTTCTCCGGCAGCACGCTGTCCGGTTCACAACGATCGACTATAGCCACCTGTTGTGCTTGCTGCGCACATTGCAAGGCCATTGACAAACCGATACCGTTGCTTCCTCCTATTATAAGACATTTATTCATATTCATCTTTAATGATAAAACCTTGTGCCCGGAAGGCATGAGAAGAAATCGATTATACCGCAGACACGGGGATTGCATGGTGCGGATTGCTCACTGCAGGGCTCAACCACTATCAGCGAATGGATGGAATAATGATTCATCGTCTCGCCGGCCTCGACAATCTTTGCATCGCGGCTGATAGTCTTAGGATTGCGGGACATGATATCCTCTACCGGTGTGGCGAAAAACTCTTGTCCCAGGCGCTGGGTGGCACGACGAATATCTCCATCGGTGATGATCCCCACCAGATGAGAACTGTCCGTTGCTGATTGCCCGCTGCACGGTTCAACCACTATGCCGACACCCAGTTTGCCGTTGGTGACAATCTCGATAGCCTCGGATAGCGGCATTCTCGGAGTAACGAACGGCAGATTGTCCGTTACCATGAAATTCTCCACCTTAGCCAACAATCTGCGACCGAGATCACCGCCCGGATGGAACATTGCGAAATCGGTCGGTTGGAAATGCTTGGCCTCTATCAACGCGCAGGCCAGAGCATCGCCCAAGGCAAGCGTGACGGTAGTGGAAGAAGTAGGCACCAGATTAAGCGGATCGGCCTCGCGCTCTACCGATATGTTGAGATGAACGGTCGAGCATTGCGCCAGGAGCGAATCATCGTTGCCGGACATACCGATGATAGGTATATTGCGCATCTGAATGATAGGCAGAAAACGCAGCAGTTCTTCTGTTGCGCCCGAATAGGAGATAGCCAGAACTATATCGTCCGTTCCCAACATTCCCAGGTCACCGTGATAAGCGTCCAGCGGATTGAGGAAGAATGCCGGCGTACCTGTACTGGCCAGCGTTGCCGCTATCTTCGATCCTATATGTCCGGACTTACCTACGCCCGTAACGACCAGTTTTCCTTTGCACGCGCTGATCATCTCCACAGCACGCAAAAAATGTTCGTCCAAACGCGGAATAAGTGCACGCACAGCGTCTGCTTCCGATTGCAAACACTCAGTTGCTCGTTGTATTATTTGTTGTTCTGCCATATCAATTATTTACTTCAAGTCTTCGATAAATGTTATTTTGCGGTTTGCTTCTTCGCCCGGAACAATGAAAACCGATTGCTCGGGCATGTACTTGTGGACGATACCGGTGTCATCGGTTGCAGCGATGTTGCCGGTCGCCAATGCTTTCTCATACGCCTGACGTATTACATCCAGGCGGAATGATTGCGGTGTTTGTGCACGTAGCACGGTCGAACGGGCAGGCATCGACACCAGCCGGTTGTTCTCCGTTATATAAATAGTGTCGGTTGCCGGCACAGCCACCGTTACGGCAGGATGTGTCTCGAGAGCCTCAGCGATGTCCGACAAGATACGCTGGCTAACGAACGGGCGGGCACAATCGTGCAGCCACAAAGCGGCGTCTGACGGCTGATGGCTATACGCCTCAATCGCATTCCACGAACTCTCCCATCGTTCTTTGCCGCCCGGGATAATCTTTTTCACCTTCTGCCAATTGTTGCGGCCAACGATCGCTTGCGCTTCGTTGAGCCAATCGGGGTGCATGACGATAGCAATCTCATCTATTACCGACGACTGCTCGAAAGCATCGACCGAGTGCTCCAAAACCGAGCGCCCATCCTTGAGCGGCAGCAACTGTTTGGGAGTGCTCCCTCCTACTCTGCTGCCGATTCCTCCGGCTAATATGATGGCTATATTCTTCAATTCTCAATTTACAATTTACAAAGGGTTTACAGAGTTTGGTACTAACTGATAAAATCCGTACGGACTTAAAACGTTGTACTTAAGCCGCTAGAATGCTTTGTTAATTATTAATTGTTAATTATTCATTCTTCCTGCGAGAATCAAATCGCATATCTCGCGGATGGCACCCTGGCCGCCCGGAGTTTGCAGTTTGTATATATTAGGTATGGCTTGCACTTCCGGCCGCGCGTTAGGCGGGCAACAAGGCAGACCGACTGCGGACAGCAAGTCTATATCGTTGATGTCATCGCCCACAAAACATACCTCTGCCAACGTTATTCCCAGTTCGTCGCATATCTCTTGCGCCGCTTGACGTTTGGTCTTGCTGCTCGTATTAACCTGACTACCCACACCGAGGCGCAGATACTGCAAGTGAAGCAGTTCGGCACGTTTGCTGACAATGCCGGAGGTCTCGGAAGTCAGGATACCGCAAGGGATACCTATCTTCTGCAGACGCACCATGCCCATGCCGTCGTAAACGCAGAAACGCTTCATGACATGATCTTCGGCGGAATAATACAATCCGCCGTCGGTCAGGCAACCATCCACGTCCGTCAGGAACAATTTAACTTTCGTCATATTTACGATTTAACGATTTACGATTTAACAATTTATTGACGATTTAGTGTTATTGACGATTTAGTGTTATTGACGATTTGCGCGAACAATCAAACAATTATTTCAATATAACAATCAATCGTCCAATCGTCATTCGTCCAATCGTCAATCACTCAATTTCTTATCGAAATACTCAATCGTTTTAACGAGTCCTTCGCGCAGTTGCACTGTCGGTTCCCAATGAAGTATCTCTTTGGCTTTGTCGATAACCGGTTGACGCTGTGTAGGATCATCGGAAGGCAGCGGCTCGTAGATGATCTTGGACTTAGCACCCGTCAGTTCGATAACCAGTTCGGCCAACTGCTTGATGGTAAACTCATTCGGGTTTCCGAGGTTGATCGGACCGGTGATATTGTCCGGCGTAGCCATCATGGCAATCATGCCTCGGATGAGGTCGTCGCAGTAGCAGAACGAGCGAGTTTGCGAGCCATCGCCGTAGATAGTGATATCTTTGCCTTTCAGTGCCTGAACGATGAAGTTGGACACCACGCGGCCGTCATTCGGGTGCATATTCGGTCCATAAGTATTAAAGATACGAATCACCTTGATTCGCACATTGTTCTGGCGGTGGTAGTCGAAGAACAAAGTCTCTGCGCAACGCTTACCCTCGTCGTAGCACGAACGGATACCTATCGGATTGACGTTGCCCCAGTACTCTTCGGGCTGCGGATGGATATGCGGATCGCCGTACACTTCGCTGGTGGAAGCTTGCAGAATCTTCGCTCCGGTCTGTTTGGCTATACCCAACATATTGATGGCACCCATGATCGAAGTCTGGATAGTCTTGATAGGGTCATACTGGTAGTGGATAGGCGAAGCCGGGCAAGCCAGGTTGTATATCTCGTCCACCTCAACATGAGCAGGCATAGTGACATCATGGCGATAGAGTTCGAAATACGGATTGTCGAGCAAGTGTACGATATTGGACTTGCTACCCGTGAAATAATTGTCCATGCAGATAACCTCGTTCCCTTGCTTGAGCAGCGCTTCGCACAAGTGCGATCCGAGAAATCCTGCACCTCCGGTTACTAAAATCTTTTTCATGAATTATCAATTTATAATTTTCAATTCACAATTTACAAAACATTCTGGCGGCTATTGTACAACGTTTTGTGTCCGTACATATTCTATCAGTTTGTACCTAACTCCGTAAGCCCTTTGTAAATTGTTAATTGCTAATTGTTGATTACTTATATAGTTCTTCTTGTTTTTTCTTTTTACGATTTTACGATTTATTGACGATTTAGTGTTATTGACGATTTGCGCGAACAATCAAACAATTATTTCAATAGAACAATCAATCGTCCAATCGTCAATCGTCCAATCGTCAATCACTTGTAGAGTTCTTCTTGTTTTTTCTTTCTTGCCTTGTGGGTGATGCACTCGCCCAGGAATCCCGTTCCATAGCCGAACAGTTGCATATAAGCCGTGGCTATCGAGAGCAAAGCTATCTTGAGCGAACGGTTCTTGACGAGCGACTCGCAGAAGATACCCAGCACATACAACACTATCGGTGCCATACATAAGGCCGAAAGGCGAATGGCGAATGGCGAAAGCACGAGCGCTGAGAGCACCAGCGTGATGTTGCCTATCACAAATGCAGCAGGCATCAGGTGAACCAACTTCAACGACCCGGGATGAAGTTCGCCGAGCAGCACACGACCCTTGCCGAACGTATTGACTTGGCGGAAGAACTTAACCAGATCCACGCGGCGCTTGTGATAGACGTAGGCCTCAGGAATCAAGGTCGTGCGGAAGCCTGCCTGCTGGATGCGAATGGACATGTCAATGTCTTCGCCAATCATATTCTTGTAACCGCCTACCTTCTGATAGCACTCGCGGGAGATACCCATATTGAACGAACGCGGCGAGAACTTGGCTTTGTTCTTGGTTGCACCGCGTATTCCGCCGGTTGTCATGATAGAAGTCATCGAATAGTTGATGGCTTTCTGCACATCGCTAAAGCTGTCGTCCGCAGCATCCGGACCGCCATAGCAGTCCACCGGATTCTTCTCCAACTCGGCGCGCACCGTGGCTATATACTGCGGCGGAACGATCACATCAGAGTCGTAGATAATGAACCAATCGCCCGAAGCGCGATCCATACCGTAGTTGCGCGTCTCGCTGCGGCCCGAATTGGGTTTGAAGTAATAATGCAAATCGAACTTATTCTCGTACTGCTTGCATATATCTTCGCACGGAACGGACGAACCGTCCTCGATAACCAATACCTCGAAGCCTTTGTCCGTCTGTTTGGTCAGGCTCTCGAGCAATTCTGCCACCTCGTCCGGGCGGTTGAATACAGGGATTACTATTGAGAATTTAATATCCATAAATAATTTACGATTTTACGATTTACGATTTTACGATTTATTGACGATTTAGTGTTATTGACGATTTGCGCGAACAATCAAACAATTATTTCAATAGAACAATCAATCGTCCAATCGTCAATTGTCCAATCGTCATTTACGATTTTACGATTTATTAGACGATTTAGTTTTATTTGACGATTTGAAGCGAACAATCAAACAA
>JAEEHO010000025.1 GCA_016280845.1 Paludibacteraceae bacterium
GGGTGACGAACACTATCTCGAAGAAAACGCCCAGCAGCAGTCCTTCGCGGCGACGCGCATCGGTCTTCAGATACATCGGCAGCGTGACGATGAAGGCCACGATGCAATAGAGCATCTCGTATATCTGCGTCGGATGGCACGGTTCGGTCTCGCCGTTGCGAACGAAGATGAAGCCCCACGGCAGATCGGTCGGACCGCCGTATATCTCGCTGTTGAACAGATTGCCCAAGCGAATGAGTGTAGCGGTGATGCACACGCCCACGCACAAGCGGTCGAGAATCCATATCCAACTGGTTTGGAACTGCGGATACTTGCTGTATTTGTATTTGTTGAGCAACACAGCCGCCGTAATCAGGCCGATTGCACCGCCGTGGCTCGACAGTCCGCCCTCCCATATCCTCAGCAGCTTGAGAGGATGCTCTATATACGGATTGCGGTAGTTGAATTCCCATCCGAAGAAGTGCCACGGCTCGGTCGGCATCTGCATATACTGGCAATAACCGGCCATCGCAGGATCGGTGCAATCATGCCACTCGTAGAACCAGCAGTGGCCCAAACGCGCACCGATGATCACTCCGGCAGCCATCCAGAAGAACAGCAGATCCGGCCACTCTTTCGGGCAGTTCTCGTGCTTGTACATCTTTTCGTTGACGGCCCAACAAGCATACAGACCGATAGCCCACAACAGACCATACCAACGAATACCTCCATCCCCGAAATGAATCAAAATCGGGTCAACATTCCAAGTTATAAAGTCTAATATCATAATCTAAATCCTTTGTACCTTTGTCCTTTGTACATCTCTTTATTTGCCCCAATTCAGTTTGGCTTGGAGCGATTTCAAGAAACTGTTGTTACCTATTTGCACCACTTTGACCGTGTACGGCGAGCGCTCTATGTGCAGGCTCATCTCTGTGCTGAGGCTTTGGCTGCGTCCGTCCACCGACACCATGTAGGCATCATAGCGGCTGCTGACTTTGAGGTCAAATTTCCAATCATCGGGCACCACTATCGGTTTGACAGTCAGGCTGTGCGGCGCGAGAGGAGTGATGATGATACCTCGCGATTGCGGAACCATCAGCGGGCCACCGATCGACAGATTGTAGGCAGTGCTGCCCGTCGGAGTGGCAATCACCAAACCGTCTGAATGATAGGTGTGCAGCGTCTCGCCGTTCACTTTGAGCTCGATCTCCAACATACTACTCAAACCTTGCTTGAGAATAGCTATCTCGTTCAACGCATTCGGCGCCAGGATCAGTCCATCGCGCTTGTTGCCGTCCTTGTCCAGAATGGTCAACTGCAACAGACTGCGTTGCTCAATCGTATATTCGCCGGCCACCAGCTTGTGGAGTATATCGTTCACGTCTTGCGACTGCACTTCGGCCAGAAAACCGAGGTGACCATAGTTGATACCCAGAATAGGTATATTCTTGTCTCCAATGGTGGCTGCGCTGGTCAAGAACGTACCGTCGCCGCCGATCGACAAGGCAAAATCAATCGGTTCGCCATAGACATTCTCCGGCTGTTGTTCGCCGTCCCAGTTCTCCGGAAAGCCCGGGTACTCGCGTAGGTTCAACTCCTGGCGCAACTCCTGCGAGAGAAGCACATTAATGCCTTTCTCTGTCATAAATTGCAAGATATGTTGCACTTCCTGCAACGTCTCGCTCTTCATCGCATTTCCAAATACTGCAATAGTCATGTCGCGTTAATACCTCTATGCCCCAAAGGCAAATTTGGCGCAAAGGTAGTGCTTTTTTTTTATATACGCAAATATTCTAATGAATAATTAACAATGAATAATGAATATCTCATTAAGCGGCAGAAAGAGGCAACAAAAAGTATATATACTATGTATATATAGTATATAAAGGCGAAAGGACGAAGGGTTAGAGGCGAAAGGAGGGCTGATCATATGGTGATCCTATGGGAATCATATGGTGATCCTATGGTAAAGACTCGATAGTGACTCGAGAACACCCCTCCGATGTCTCGGTCGGGGAATGTACGAAGGGACAAGGGACAATGTACAATGTACAATGTACAATGGACAATGTGCAAAGGGCGAAAGGACGAAAGGAGAAAAGGTAAAAAAAACGGCACAACTCTTGCATATATCAAAAAAATAATGTAATTTTGCCGCGTTTTTATTGCGAGTAATAACTCGGCATGCTATATCGAAATACAAATACTGAACCAAAATATACATTAAAGATATGAAAAAGATTTATTCCATATTACTGATAGCAGTAATGTCTGCAAACATTTTGGGCGTTAAGGCTCAGAATGTCGGAGATCACATGTATGATTCCAATTATCAATTGTGCTACGAGGTGTTGACTGCCAAACAACAGTCGTCAACTCTTAGAGTCTGCAACGTAAAAGTTGTCAGTCTGGCTACATACCAGAGTGACGCCAATGCGACTGCTTTGACCGACGAGCAAATAGCTGCTTACAATAATGTAACGGATTTGGTTATTCCGTCGTTCTATGACATGAAATCTGGTCTTCGCGTCACCTGCGTGGAGATAGCCGACAATGCGTATAAGAACAATGAGAACCTGAAGACCATTACGTTTTCTATTAAGGCAGCCGGAGTAAATACGCGAATTGGCAATAGTGCCTTCAGCGGTTGTACTAATCTGGAGAAAGTTACCTTTACCGATCGTGATACAATCAATATAGGCCGTACGGCATTTTATCAATGCGAGAACTTGGATTCGGTCAAGTTTGGTGGAGTGTACGGAGAAACGACTGTCGGCCTCATGGCGTTTGCCAACTGTTCGTCTTTGGATGCGAACGGTTTTATAGAGAAGTGCAATCTGACCAGTATTGCCGATCAGGCGTTCGCAGGAACGGCAACGGGTAGATACAATGAAGAGTACGAGTCTTATTCCACGGTAACTATTCCGGAATCGGTGAAAACGCTTGGAAGAAATATCTTTGCCGGCACTCCGGTGAGAATCTTGCAGATTGACTGTCCGCTCACCGAAGACTATCCTTCGGCAGATTTGAGTCCGTTCTATACCATTCGCGAACAGATAGAATATGTGGACTTCAGCACGAACACGGGTGACCATGCGCCGGCCTATATCTGCTATGGAATGAAGAACGCTACGTTCGATTTCGGTCAATTCAAAACTTTCGGTGCACA
>JAEEHO010000255.1 GCA_016280845.1 Paludibacteraceae bacterium
CCGTTCTCAATCGAGGGAACCAATGTGCGATACTGATTGAATGTGCCTGTCAGTAGCATGGATAATCGTGGTGAACTGATTTCTGATGCTCCCGTGCAGCGATTTCGGCTGATAGGCTCATGTTCCGCTGCCTTCCGCAATGCTGTGTTGTAGTTCGCAGTTCCTGCTTTCCATATATCCGTGATAACCGAACCTTCCGATTCGTGCATGTAGCCGCAACCATTGCGTTCCTTCAGCGCCTTGTACCATGCAGCGAGTGTGCTGTCGCCCGATATCAGTAGCGGATACTGCTCGTCTATCACGCGCACCATCTCCAGCGCTTGACTGGCTATGCCTTTTCCGCTGGCTGAGGCTGCCAATACGAAACATTGTAGGTTGCTGTAGTAGCGCTTGCCGGTTGGTCCGTAGCGGAAATAGAGATTAGGTACGCACGCGCTTGCGGCTGTGAGTGTGGCGAGCAACAGGATGTCTTGCTCTTCGGGTGTTGTTGCCAGTGTCAGCATTTGTCGGATTGGCTCCGGCAGGCTTTGTTTGTCCAGGTGTTCGACGATACGTAGGTTGCCCTGCTCTTCCGAGCAGAGAAAATTAGGTTGTTGATTCATACAGTAAAAAAAATTTAGGGTACTTCTATTAATTGGTTTTATTATGATTTTGAGGTTTCTCTTGAGTAGATGGTTGACTTGAGTGATGGAGCAATCGTGTGATTGTGACTGAATGAAACTCAACCAGATACCAAGAAAAAACCAAAAGCAAATAAAAGTTTATTTTTCTTATAGCATACACGGGCACTTTAAAACGTACTAATTTTAGAAGTACCCTTTAGAGATTAAACTTTCGCTTTCGCGTATACGCGTTATAATATAATCGATAGTGCACTTTAGTGTGCGCCTACAAGTGATTTTCTTAATAATCGGATACTTTTTCTTAAAAATCGGCAATCTTTTTTTGAAATCCGCTGCAAATATACGATGAAGATTTTGCCTTTTCCAAATCTCGTCGGTCAATTTTGCCACCGTGTGCATGACTAAATAATCATTATCTTTGGTTGTAGCTGTCAAAATAGCACAGACTATTCCGATTAGGTTGCATATTGCTTATAAATATTGCAAAATTGAGATAAATATTCAAAAATTGCCCCGTATTGTTAAGCTAGACTTGGCAAAAGTAAAGATTTTCTATTATTTATTGGATAAAATGTTTGATAAAATAAAAAAAAGTTGTAACTTTGCAGCCAAATTTCGCGTTTTTAGAGCAATTTGTGCTCTTTTTGCCAAAACAAATATCTTTTTTAGGTACAATATGTTCAATTCCAAGGTATATAGTCATTTCATACGTCTGCGATTATGTGCGTTGCTGCTATGCAGTACGCTTTGGGCATATGCTGACGGGCATTATATACGAATTAACGCAGATTTTTCTTACGCGCGCGACATGGGTGGCACATCGGTGGATATGAGCGCATTGTCTTTGCAAGAAGCACAAGATTTGGTTTCTGTTGGTTCCTTCGAGACTCTACAACGCAGTAATGGTATGGCTCCGGGATTTGGGGTGGGTTACCGTTACATATGGAAACACTTGTCGGTTGATATCGGCTTAGGCGCTCAGTACCGTCATTGTTGGAATCGGCCATACGCAATCATGGATATCCAGTCGCCCGATGTTGATCGGGAGGGTTATGCGTATCTCGGTCACAATACATGGGAAGAACGTACGCAGATGATGCAGCATGTCGGTGTTCAACTCCCGTTGATGATCGGCGCAGAGTGGGATAATTTCTATTTTTTGGTCGGTGCTAAGGCTAATCTGGATGTGTGGGGACGCCGTGCAGAGCAGGGACTCTATTCGTTGACAGGCGAGTACGACCGTTATGTCGATCCGTTTTCCACTATGCCTGAGAATGGTTTCGCCAGCGAAGAGAAATACACCACCGATCCGGTCAATTTGTCAATAGGATGGGATGTGCGTGTTTGTGCCGAATTGGGCTACCGCATTACCTCCATAGTTACATCCAAAGCTCCTGTTTGGTATATCGGTGCCTTTGCCGAGTATGGTGTGGTGACGGCTAAGGATACCTACAATCCGTTGCTGATAGGAGCACGCCTGACGGTCTTGCTGCCGCTACCGACCCGTCATGTGTGCAATTGCCTTCCCGATCAACGTTTCAGTAAAAAACACAGATAATCATGCGTTATATCAGTAGATACATATTCGGTTTTTGTTTGTTCACTTGTTTGCTCGTGAGCAACATGGCTTTCGGCGGCGCCATTACGATGGCGGACCTGCCGTATTTATGCGATTTTGAGGATCCGAATGAAAATGCCAACTGGGTGCTTAATCCCAAAATTGAAGCGATTGAAACCGAGAACGCATGGACTATTGGCAATGCGACGGCATACGCAAGCAATCGGTCGCTATATGTATCGCAAGATAATGGTGCTACAAATACATATGACGCAACCAATAATGTACTGATTGCATATCGCGATATTACACTTGAGGAAGGAAACTATGATATAGCGTACGATTGGGTAGGGATGGGCAATGGCAATCACGGTTATCTGAAGGTCGTTTTTGCCAATCGCCCGACAAATAGTATTAAGTGTATAGGTAACGGTGTGGAACCGACGTGGGTAACGTCGGATACGGCTAAGTTGACGGGGAAGCTCGATAGTCTGAATAATGGAGATAGTTGGCGTCATGTGCAAGCGAGTTTTAAGATTGTGCCGGCGCACGCCAATAAATCAACCACGCGTATCCTCTTTGTTTGGGTGAACACCGACAAAACAATATCGAATCCCACTTCGATTGCAATAGACAATTTCCAATTGGCGAAGGCTTCAACTACAGATTATCCGAACAATATCCACGTGAGCACAATGCTCAACAGTGCAACAATTGCGTGGGAAGGTTCGGCGGATAGTTATGAGGCGCTATATCGTCCAAAAGGCACAAACGAGTTTCATGCTGCATCCGCAGAGGGCAATACGGTAACACTCAGCGATTTAGATTACGGAGCCTACGAATTCTGGATTCGTAGTATAAACGGAACGGACAAGAATGTCTATACGGTTTTTCCAACAGTGTTTGTGTATTCTACAGATTGTTTTGATGCACTCAATATGTATAATGCTACCTTTGAGTACGGAAAATGGGTTTATGATTCAACAATCAGTCAGACAAAGAAAACGGTGGAAGGAAGAGAGCAGATAGATTTCGGCCCCGCAGATATCCGCAGTCGGCATACCACACACTTCGACAAAAACGAAACAGATCCGCGTACAGTTTATACCAACAGAGGTATAACCTATAAGTTGCATACTGTTCCGAACGGCGAGTTCGGTTCTATCCGATTAGGAAACTGGGATAAAGGTTTTGAGTATGAGTCGGTATCATTCCGGTATACCGTAGAGTCCAACTCGAAATCCGTATTGCTCATTAAATATGCAATGGTTTTGGAAAATCCCGAGCACGGAGAGAAAGACCAACCTCATTTTACGTTGGATGTATTTGACGAGAGTGGAAAATCGATAGACACAAAGTGTGCGCAGGTAAACTTCCATGCACTCACAAAAGAAGAATCAAAAGATCCCGAAAAGGCAGCATTGTGGCATGTAAACAAAACGAGTGACGACCATGCAATCAACTGGCAGGATTGGAATACTATCGGTCTCAGTCTGACAGATTATATCGGTCAAACTTTAACGGTCAAATTCACCTCATATGATTGCGGTCAGGGAGGTCATTTCGGCTATGCCTATTTTATGCTCAAATGCTCGCGCAGCGATGTGGATGGAATTCCGTGGGGAGAAGGCTCTTCTACGCAACATTTTACAGCCCCCGATGGTTTTAATTATGCATGGTTCAATCGGTTGGATACAAATTATACCGATACACTGTGGAGAGAGCGTGTATTCGATGTAGATGAGTCGGATCCAAACACCTATCTGTGCCATGCCACCTATCCGTCCAACCCGGATTGCGGTTTCTGGTTTGACGCTAGCGCTAAGCCGCACAATCCGAAAGCAGAACTGGCTTGGGAATGGGCACCGAAGAATTGTACGAACGGTTTTGTATGGCGCAATCGCTGTCACGTCATGCTTACCAATCAGGTGACCGGCGAGGTAGAGCACCGATATGACAAACAATTAGATGAATGCTATCTTATCTTAGAGGATGGGACCGAGCAACCTATCGGATATGATGAAGAGGGAGTATACGTACCGATGCCGGATGAAGGTGATACTTTGCATTATGGTATCCGCACCGGTATTTACGTCAATAACCAACTCTTTGCCGATACGGCATGGTATGATATCGTGATACCGGCTATTGGTCCGCTTGAGACGCATCTGTACGACTCGATATGTCGTGGCGAGTCGATATTTTTCCCTGTGGGTTCGCAAGACAAATACACGGAAACAGGA
>JAEEHO010000256.1 GCA_016280845.1 Paludibacteraceae bacterium
GTGGGCGTTTACGGATTCGAACCGCAGACCCTCTGCTTGTAAGGCAAGTTACGTATGCCTGATAGTCAAAGACTTATGGGGAGTTTCTGAACGAGTTGCGTGGTTCTTGCGTAGTTAGAGTTTCGCAATCAGCGCGGAGATGGTGCGCTGGCATTCGTCAATATTGTTATTCAGTCGGCTCATCTGCGTGGTAAGCCGTTCCAACAAGTCGCGTTGCGCGGCTATCTCATTCAAGATTATATCCCGCTCTTTGGAAGACGGGTCGTCATTGGTGCTCGGAGCAGAGAACATATCCCCTACTCCGGCTGTAATCCAATCTACATTTACTTCGGGGAAACGGGCTGCAATCTTCTTGCGGAAGTTAGGCGATACGAAGTCACCCATGTGCGCAATCGCGCCACGGGAAGAACCTATTTCGTCCTCGAACTTGGACTGTCCGTATCGCATCTCTTTGAGTAGTTGTAATAATCTTTCTTTTTGTGTTACCATAATCGTATTGTGTAAGTTTTTAACGTATGCTCCTAATTAGTGTACGCGCGTACATGCGTGCGTATTCATAAATGTGTCAGAATGGCTTAGTACCATGTGCTTTCAACATTGCTACTTGGTCGGAGAGTGCCTGAATAGTCAGTTTTTGTGCTTCAATCGTCTCGCGGAGCGCGGCGATGGTACTCTGCAACAACTCTTGCTCTCTCGTGTCATTTACAACTGCGACCGCAGGAGTGCTCGGTTCTTCTTCCGGCTGAACTTCTTTCAGCATTTCACCGACACCCGTCAGTAGCCACACATGGTTCAGTTCGGGGAACGCGGCATAAATCTTCGCCTGCGCTTTCGGGGGAACATTCATGTCCCAATGCGCAATGTTGCCCGTAGCAAGCCCGACTGTTTTTTCGAACTTGTTCTGACCCATTTTAAGGAACTCGATAAATTCGAGCAGCCTTTCTTTTTGCGTCATCTTGTCCATAGTCACATTGTTAAAATCATTGAATAGTTATAATTAAGGTTTACGCGCGTGTAGAGCGCAAAACAAACGCAAACGGCTCAAAATGTGTTGTAAAACATATTTTTTATAACGCCCTGATTTATAGAAGTTTATTCAGAAATTGGGTTATTTTCATTGATTTTCTCTGAAAAATTTTCAAGAATTATTTGCACAATTGAAAATTTTTCTATACCTTTGCACCGAATTTCAATAGCGAATATTAGTAGCGAATATAAATCGCTGCAAATATACAATAAAAATTGATAAAATCCAAATAAAATGAAAATTATTTCAATTATTCAATTGATTTTGTTTATTTCAATCGCTTTGCTTGTGACAATCGGTTGTGTAGGCTCAATCATTCAATGCGGTCATTATGAACATTGGCAGTTAGGTTATGCAGTTCTTACACTACTATCATGGTGGCTCGTAAAACTCGGCTACGACTAGGTAAAGAAACAGTAATTATTTGATTGCGAGAGCAATAGAGCATAGAAGGGTGTGCAAGTGTTCTTTTTTATGGCAAGTCTTTTACCCGCTGCTCTTGCAAAAACTTCAATAAATTCAATGTTTAACAATGTAAAATTCAATGAGTATGGCAGAAAATTTTGATTTTCGCGCACTACGCGCAGATGAGGTCGAATTACGATTTGACCGGCTCGACAACAAGACAAATCCGAAGGCTGCATGTTTCCTCCTTTACAAAGACGCGCGTTGTGATATGCGCATATTGGATGAGCAGTTCGGTTCTTTCGGGTGGCAAAGAGAGCACAAAGAACTATGTGGCAAATTGTACTGCTCCGTTTCTATCAAGGCAGACGATGGCACATGGGTGACAAAGTGTGACGCAGGCAGCGAAACGCAAGTAGAGGCTGCAAAGGGCGAGGCAAGTGACGCTTTCAAACGTGCATGTTTCAGTTGGGGTATCGGTCGAGAACTATACACCGCTCCCGACATTAAGATTCCATTTGCGAACGATTACGAGCGTGAGCATAAGAATGTGTACGGCTTGGTAGTGACCGAAATGGTTGTAGTCAATCACATTATCACTAAATTAGTGATTTGTGACAAAGTAGGCAACGTGCGTTTCAGTTGGACGCGTGAAAGTGGCAAGGCTGCTGCTCCAAAATCACCGCTCGACTATCCGCTTCCGCAGGTAGCGCACTCTACTCAACGCCGCATAGGTTCGGGCGAGCCGGCTAAACCGATTGAAGTGGTATCTCCTGCAAACCATGCAGTAATGACAAAAGACGAGTTCAGAACGCGTTGGATGTCAGATGATGAAGGTGGCGGCATAACGAACGAAGATTGTGCAGAATGTGCAAAGGCGTGGGGCTTATGCAGCACACCGAAAATCAGACCCATAAAAGAGATTGTCGATATGGTATGTAAGGCTGCGGGTGTACCCGATGAGCCGCAGGATGCGCCACAAGCATCTCCGCAGGGCGCAAGGCGAGTGCCGACAAAGAGCGAGGCTATTGCAACAGTCAAGGCTACGTTGCCGAATATCAAGACTAAAGATGACCTCCTAAAACTATGGGATTTATATCCACTCTATCAGTTGGATGTAGAGTTTAAGCAGTTATTTGCAGACCGCAAGCGCGAATTAGGCATTGCATAAAAATTTAAGGCTATGAATGAGAACGTATTAGTGCTCAACGAGCAGAACATGAAAGTGCCTACGAAGGCAGAGATTTCAGTAGCAGCCGCTAAGTTGGTAGAGCGAGTAGATGAGGGGTATATGAATCCCCTCCCCGCCTACGGACAGCTGACCGCGCTCGAAGAAGCAATCAAGGCAGCGAAAGAGCGTATCAAAGAACCTGCATTAGATGAAGCAGAGCGCTACGGACAAAAGACTTTCGCTGCATATGGTTGTGAGTATCAAGTAAAAGAAACCGGCGTCAAGTATGACTACTCCCAAAACGCGCATTGGCGCGAATTGAAAGAGACGTTAGACTTGGCAGCGGCAGAGTTAAAGGGATATGAGACCACATTGAAGCAGATGGGGTTGTGTAGTAAGACTTCCACCACTTCGGTCTCCGTAACACTCAAAAAGCAATGAAAACGCTTCTAATCAATAAGAGCGAAGGCAGAATCTTGAACGCGAACGAGGTATTTCAGCAGTTGCAGTTATGGCTATCAGACGCTACAAACGGCGAATACCTCCTCTCGTTCGAGAGAGCAAAAAAGCCGCGTACAAACGACCAAAACAAGTTGATGTGGGTATGGTTCGGCTGCATTGCTAAAAGTTGGTCAGAAGCCACGGGACGGGACTTTACTCCGCAGATTGTACATGACGCATACTGCGATAAGTTCTTACCAATCAGTACGCCTTCGGGTATAATCCCAGGCTCTACTAAAGGTCTGACCACAGAGCAAATGACTGACTTCCTAAACAAAGTGCAGGCGGATGCCGCTACCGAATACGGCATTACGCTATTAAGTATCAACGACCCAATATATCCTATGTGGGCAAGACAATATCAGTAAATTAACAATCAAAAAAAACGTAACAACAATGGCAATGAAATTTGTAGGCAGTTTGTGCCTTTCGGACATTCCGAAATCAGAAATCAAAGTAGTAAAGTGTAACGATGGTAAAGAGCGTGCTTTTCTCTCTATCTCTATCCATGAGAATAGCGAGCCGCGCGTGAAAGATGGCAAGATTATCAGCGACCACTTCGTTAGTTGCGCTCCGAAGAAAGAAGACCGCGTAGAAGGCGTAAACTATATCTTCGGTAACTTGCGCGAGTGGCATACGGCTGACCCAATGAGCGCGCAGCCAACGCCGGAAGAAATAGAAGCCGCTCCATCGTATGAAACGGCAGAAGGCAATAGTGTAGATTTGCCCTTCTAATGATAACCCTGCGCCTGCGGGGTATCGGACGTGCAGGCAGTTTCAGTTTTAACTCATAATTGGTGAATAAATATTTTGATTTCAAAGGGTGCAGTCCGAGCACCCACCTTCCCGAAGTAGTTCAATGGTAGAACAAACGACCAGTCTACTTACTCATAACGTGCATAGTGCAATTATTACCAAGTCGTTAGTTGGGGGTTCGATTCCCTTCTTCGGGGCAACAAACAATATGATTATGAAAAAAGAACATATAGAATCACATTGGCTATTGGGCATTCCTGCCATTTGCGCCTACCTTGGCGGCATTGATAGCCGCACGTGTAAGAAGTATATACTCGACATGGGATTGCAGCCGGTGTGGGCGATAAACCGCAAACTCTGCTACTACGACAAGGCAGATGTGGATAGGTTAGTCAAGAAGTTGTACAAAGTTCAGACAGTTAAATTATAAAATCAATACGATTATGGAAAGAACAGAAACGCAATTAAACATTATCCGCAATTATCTATTAGGCGGTAACTCTATCACTCCGTTGGACGCTCTCAACCTATGCGGTTGTTTTCGTTTGAGCGCAATCATCTACATTCTCCGTCACGAAGAAAATCTCCCTATTCTCATGGCGCAGCCGGAGGCAAGCGAAGGCAAGCGTTACGCAAAGTATTGGATAGACAAGGCGTATTTCAATAAGCAGTCGTGATATGGCTATCTTCCGAATACATGCAAACACGCAGTACACCGCGATGTCTAACTATCACCTCCGCGACACTTCTCTTTCTTTGCAGGCTATGGGTATGCTATCGTTCATGCTATCATGCAGAGAAGGTTTCAAGTTCTCAATCGAGGGTCTGACAAAGTGTAGTGCAAGCGGCGAGACAGCCACGCGCTCCGCTCTGAAAGAGTTACGAGATAAAGGGTACTTGAACGTGACGCGCTCCACGGACGAACAAGGCAAGGTGTCAGAATGGGTATATGACGTGTATGAAGCACCTATGGAGAACGCTCCAGTTGTGGAAAAACCAGATGTGGAAAATCCACATGTGGAAAATCAAGGACAAAGAAATACTAATATAAGTATTACTAAAGAAAGACCCCCAATTATTAAATCTCCTAACGGAGATATAAATAATTTGCCCCCTGAAAAGGTGGCGCGCTTCAAGAAGCCTACGGCAGAAGAAGTAGCAGCCTTTTGCTCCGAGCACGGATATGGTGTAGATGCTAATGCCTTTATCGACTTCTACGACAGTAAGGGTTGGAAAATAGGCAAGGACACCATGAAAGATTGGAAAGCCGCAGTCCGTACTTGGGAAAGGCGGCATAAAGAAGAAATCACAAAACAACAAGGTTATGGAAAGCAACGAAATAGCAAATTTGCAGACCCCGAAGAGACAATGCGCGCAATGCTCGAAGGAGCAAATGCAGGTATCACAGAACTCCGTTTTAATCAAGACGCTCAATGAGACACCATCGCTTGTGAAGAACAAGCAACTTGCTCCGTCCGTGTTCGGTAATAAGCCGGCAGCCACGCCACAAGAAGCGACGCTTGCCTTGCAGCCGCTCACGTTCTGCTTTCCGCAGATACCTTCTGCCTTTTGGGGATTTCTCATAAAGTCGGTTATCAAGGGTGGTCTATCGAAAGAGCGTATTGAGTATATCGTAGAGCATCTGACGCAGACACACCATTACGCCACGTTCACACTCGCGGATTTCTTCGACATAGATGAGTATATACACGAGTTATCTCCGACCGAGGTTAGCGAACTTAAACTGCCACACAAACCGCTTGCGCAGATTTACTTTACGGGTAAATATCGCATAGTCTTCCGAGAGGACGCAGAGCGCAGCGGTTATCCGTTTACTCCATACGAGAGCATGGCAGAGCGCGAAGAACGAGAGCGTCGTGCGGACGAAGCACGTTGGGAAAAAGAATATCAACAGGCGGTAGAGAAAGGCGAGATAGACCCGAACGCTCCTATGAAAAGTTTAGGAGAGTTAGCCGCCGAGTTAGCAGACAATTATAAACCCAAATAAAGAAACAACATGAAGAAAAGTGAAAGATTGGCACTATACGAATGGTGCGAGAAGAACAAGAACAAGTCGGGCGCAGAGAAAGTTTTCTCCTGCACGGCAACGGACTATGTAGCGATACGAACGCGTATTCATAACGGCTATCCATATGCAGGCTACGAGATAGTAGAGAACAACCGAGACACAAAGAAGGTTCGCATCTATATCAAGTAATCAGCCGCAGCGGAACAATCTACTTACACACACTTACACATCTACTTACACACATGCATCTCCGAGTATTCACGGCATTCAGCGGCTATGACAGTCAATGTATGGCACTCGATAGGTTGCAAGAACGCGATTTCTTTTTCTCCTACGACATTGTATGTTGGTCAGAGATAGAAGAAAATGCTATCAGAGCGCACGACGCACTCTATCCGCAATACGCAGACCGCAACTTCGGTGACATATCCAAGATAGATTGGGATGAGGTGCCGGACTTCGACCTATTCACCTACTCGTCTCCGTGTCAGGATTTCTCCGCAGCGGGCAGGCAGGCAGGCGGCAAAGAAGGCAGCGGCACGCGCTCGTCACTCCTTTGGGAATGTAGGCGTGCAATCATAGCCAAGAAACCGAAGTATCTTGTAATGGAAAATGTGGCTGCTTTGGTCAGCAGTAAGTTTGTGAGGCTATTCAACAAATGGCAACGTGAGTTGGAGAGTTACGGCTACCGCAATTACGCCAAGGTACTCAATGCCAAGGATTACGGAGTGGCGCAGAACCGAGAGCGAATCTTCATGGTGAGCATCCTTGACGAGAACGCGCGCTATGAGTTCCCCAAACCTATGCGCCTGACGAAATGCCTGCGTGACTATTTGGAAACCGAAGTGGCAGAGCGATACTATTTGAGTGAAGAACGATTAGCCGGTGTTCTCCTATCTACCGAGAAAGAGGCAGAGAAGGGCAACGGGTTCGCGTTCAAGCCTACGGACGGGAGCGGGATAGCCAATACCATACAAACGAACTTCAACCGCAAGACGGACAATTATATTATCGAAGGCGTTCAGATAGTGGGTAATCTCCAACCCGACAACCTATGGGGCGGTGGAATCAGGCAGCAGAACCAAGTGATAGGCACAAGAGGTCTATCTCCTGCAATCACAGCTGAACACGCGCGGCATGAGTTCAAGATAGCGGATGGCATACGCATACGCAAACTGACCGAAAGAGAAGCGTTCCGACTGATGGACGTATCAGAAACGGACATAGACAAGATACAAGCGGCGAAGATAAGCCGCAGCAAACAAATCAAACTTGCGGGTAACAGTATAGTCGTTTCCGTGTTAGTACACATATTCGACAAGATGTTCCTCGACACAACAATAACAGAACCAACATTATTCTAATTATGAGCGAACTTTTCATGCTTTACAAGCAAGCGGTGGTCATTAAGGAACAAATGAACCTATTGAGTGAGAAATTATCTGCGGAAAACAAAGGCATAATGGAAGCCGTAGTCGTAGGTTTCGGCACTATAGCAAGAGGTATCTTGGACTTGGATTCTGCAATCCAAAAGGAGCGCGAAGACCATCGCAAAGAGGTAGAACGACTAAAGAACAAAATAGCCAAATTAGAATCACAAAAACAATAAGATTATGGAAGAAGTAAAGATTTCAGAAGGCATACTGACTGACGACGAACTTGATGTATTGTCGGGCATGATGATTATCTTCATGCACTCCTTTGAGAAACTGCTATCAATGACCGAACTGCACTACGAAGCACAATACCGAGCGAGCAAGGAGTATAAGCAATTCGTGCGCATGTACGGCAAGGCGTATGTCGATAACCAGCTAAAAGAGAAAGTCCGCAATATCGTGCGCGGAGACGACCGAAATAAGTTGGGCAAGGTGCTCAAAGCGGCAAAGGAGTTCCACCGCGAGATGGAGAACCTGACACAAAGCGGCGTAGCATCGCACAAAGAAGGCATTACCGACGCTGATTCGTTGAGCGCAATCGTACACGACGTGAACTTCCTTTGCTACGCTTACGCGCTTATGGCAAACACTACCAGGGACGATGATGAGATAAAGATTCTCTCCACTCTCAAACTGCTTGCAAAGGGCAACCGCGTTTCAGAAAACCTAATGAACAAACTTAAAATCAAATAATATGAAGATTATACCTGACACCAAGCAATCGCAAGGAGACGAAGTACGCCAAGAGCAAGTAGCCAAGCAGCAAAAGGAATACCACCTTATAGGCAAACAACGCAAGATAGCCGGTCATACTCTCTTTGAGTTCGACAAACGGACGAAGGAGATACGCCCCGCAGCAATAGCACGAGAGGCGGTAATGCTGATGAATGGCGGCGTTCAGTACAAGACGCGCACCGATATTCATAATGATTGTTTCTACCTTCAAGCGTTGAACATAAAGAACGCGGAGAAGAAACTGCGTAAGTTAGGACTTCTATAAACCAACAACAATGGAAATAGACAAGATATACAACTGCGACTGCTTGGAGGGCATGAAACAAATACCCGACTGCTCTGTGGACGCTATCATCTGCGATTTGCCTTATGGGACGACCCGCAACGCTTGGGATTCCGTCATCCCGCTTGACCAACTATGGGAACAATACAAGCGCATCGTCAAACCTAATGCCGCCATTGTCCTGTTCGCGCAGACCCCGTTCGACAAGGTGCTTGGGTGCTCCAACCTCGAAATGCTGAAGTACGAATGGATATGGGAAAAGGAGATGGGCACTGGGTTCCTCAATGCCAACTATGCACCGCTAAAGAGCCATGAGAACATCCTTGTGTTCAGCAAAGGCACGGCAGCGCACAACGGCACGCCTATGAAATACAACCCGCAGATGGAGCAAGGCACTCCGTATTCGTGCAAGCAAGGCGACATGGTGAACAATTATGACACGGCGCACATGGTCAAAGCCATAAAGACCGAGAACGATGGAAAGCGCTATCCGAAGACTGTCCTGCGGTTTGACCGCGACAAAGATGGATGGCATCCTACCCAAAAGCCGGTGGACTTGCTGCGATACCTAATCCGTACATACAGCAACGAGGGTGATACCATCCTTGACAACTGCATGGGGAGTGGAACTACCGCGGTCGCTTGCATCAAGGAAAAGCGGCATTTTATTGGGTTTGAACTCAACAAGGAGTACTTCGAGAAAGCGGACAAACGCATAAGGTTTGAAAAAGCACAGCTAACATTATTCTAACACTTACTCATATGGAACACATGATTGACAGAGAGGTGTACTACCGCGTGAAAGAGACGCGGAACACCATCGAAAGGCTTAACACACAAATCGAATTGGCATTAGAGCCGCCCATTAAAGACCTTTCCATGCTACATGAGGTGACGGAGTTTATCGAGCAATCCATGACCTACGAAAACGCCCACCTACGGAAGAAAGTAAAGATGGCAATCCTGCTGCGAGTGTTTGTGCCGGAGTGTTTCTTGTTTCGTGGGAAGAAACTAAAAGGCGGTAAGCACGCTATCACTTCTGCTATTTCGAAGGAGTTGGGATTATCGCGCAGTAACTTCAAAGACCTTCGCGAGCACCTTTTCTCTCTATATAAGACATACGGCAAGTTTGCCGATTCGGTAGATGAGACCTACGAAAAGGTAGCAGAGCGTTACGGACTGCCAAAAACTGCAAAATTCAGTAAAAATAATGAGTACTGAAAATCAGCAGATTACAAAGAAAATGCAAAAATTTTACTGAAAAATTTGCATATATAAAATAAATGTAGTACCTTTGCACTCGAAATGATAAACAATGTGTAATGAAAAATTCAATGTGCTATGAAAACTTTTACTAAAATTCTCAAAGAGCAAGTTCGCCAAATTAAAGCGGGCGATGGTATGGATTTTCGTGACGCTTACGAAGAAATAGTCTATGAAATGAAAAAAGAAGGCTATAACATGTACGCGGGCGAAAATTACAAAGAAGATTCACATGTGTGGGCAGACGAGTTGTACGATTACCTCTCCGAGAAGTTGCAAAACGACGAAGAATGTGTAAATCGCGAGGCGGCATCTGACGAAGTATATGCAGATTGGCATAGTGAGTGGTATGGCGAAGAACGAAGTCTATACGGCATCACGTTCAAAGTCTATGCTCTTTGGATAGAAGACAAGAATGGCGCACAACGAGAACTGACATACATGCTGACTACGGATGTGTACTACGATAAGTCCGAAACGTATAGCGACTATTTGTGGGATGAGAGTATGAGAGATGAAGATTAAGGCAAAGGGGCGCAAGTCCCTGCCTACAAACACAATACACAAGAATTATGAGATTTAGCAGTAAAAAAACGTACCGCGTGACCGCGAAAGGCAAAGACACGCGCTCTTTTGCCCAAATTACCGATTCTTTCAGTAGCAAGAGAGATATGCTCTATTGGGCGCATAGAATATCAGAAAACGCGAACCGAACGCTATGCTATATTCAAGTGTATTGCATAGACGACAACGAGTGCGCAGACTACCTCCCAAGTGGCAAGGTTTATGGTGCAATGAATTTTTCTTACAAAAAACACAATCACACATTTTAAGACATGAAGACTACATGTGCTATATGCGGCAAAGAGATAGACAGTAAAGACGCGGTTCTTGACAAAGGTGTTTATCTATGCAAAGAATGCAGTTTAGATGCGTTGATAGAGAACCTGCCATCATCGTGCTCCACTTCGACCTTTAGGGTAGAAAAGCGCATTGTGGCATCCACGAGAGGCTATCAGTTCCTTACGAGCGGCTACCCGAACCGCAGCAAAGATAAGCAATCATTCAGTAGTATGGATGGCTTATACGAGAAAGAACTACTCCCCGACCTTAAACCGAGAGAAGCAGACCTCAAAATCGGCAGCAAGTTAGACCCGCGCCAGGGCATAGAGGTAGAGGTGCTAATAAGCCGAGTTAAGCAAGAAGGCTTCCGCGAGATGTGGGTGTTCGGGTATAGGGCTGAAAGCAGGCTAATCACTCCGTTCAAACCTACAAAGGTACGCAGAACGGAGAACGGCACAAGTGCGAAAGTCAAGCATGGTAGTATGTATATCAGCACATGGTGCGAGAAAGACTACTTCCCCGATGTGCCGGAAGGCGAAGTGTTCCCCGTTTACATGAAAGTTCAACGAAAGAAAACCATAATACAATTATGAAAACAAAAACAATTCCAACGCAGATTAGCGATGCATTTGAGCCGATTAAATTCAGCGTCAATACTCCTGCTTTTATGAAAGAGGTTATAGAGAATAGCGGTTCGCGGATGTATAGGGTATGTTTTAATATCTTTGCAGGTCTGCTCAAAGACGTGGCTATACGTGCGACCGAATTACACGACCCCGTTTTAGATGCCTTGATGCTACGTTTGGGCATGTATGAGGTGGATTACCGCAAAAGACCCGGATTGATTGAGAAGTGCAGAGAGATTTATGAAGAACAACTAAAAACCAAGTAGCAATATGAAAACAAAAATTATTCCATTTGACCTCGAACTTGCAAAGAAAATCCAAGCAGGTGAAATCGAGGGTAAAATCAAGACGAGAAGCGGCTTGAAAGCGCGTATAGTGTGCACAGACGTGAAAAGAAACCAACCTATGATAATTACAACTACGCAGACGAGTGTGAGCAGATATACCGAGATATATTCTGTGATTCGCAAGCGGAGTTCAATTACCGAGATGGAGGGATGTTTGGAAAGCCTAACTATAAGGAGTATCTCGAAAGAAAATTCAAAGTAAAATTAGATTAGCCATGAGCCTACTTGCTGACATGATTTGCTCTAACCTCTTTATGATAGGTTGGTGCATGATAGGAATAGGAAGTTTAACAATTTTAATTTCAATGACAATATGAAAAAGATATTAGTTATCCCAATTATGGTAGCGTTTTACCTGCTGATGGCGGTAATGTTTCCAATCCAACTTGTTCTAATTTTTATTAGAGAAACTGCGGAATGGGTATATAATTTCACTAACCAAGTAAGTATCTATCACGATGACTACCTCATGAAGCCTGCTGCGAGAATCCATTCCTATGCTCTTGAAATCATGAGGAGCGACAAAATTATTAAGCGTATGCAAGAAGCATCCAACAGACTGAAACAAGGCAAACCTATCGACTAAATTCACACAATTATGGCAAGAGAGATTAAGTTTAGAGGCAAGTCCACTCATACAAACGATTGGGTGTACGGCAACTATGTCGGCAATTGTGACGAGCCTACGATTTGTGGCTTTGACATCTATAGAGAAGGTTCTTCCGAATGGCAGGAAGAGAAAGTCGAGGAGTTCTCTATCGGTCAGTACACCGGCTTGAAAGACAAGAACGGCAAGGAGATATACGAGGGTGACATCGTACAACTCAACGAATTTGTGTATGAGGTAGGATATGACGATAAGAGATTCGCATCGTTCGTACTTCTCCGCAAACAGGATATGTTTAAGCACTACTTTGGCGAGGCATTGGAGGCTAATCAAGTAGATATAATCGGCAATATCTATGACAACCCTGAACTGCTAAAAGAAGACCGGCAATGACATGCGGAATGTGTCCGGAGTATCTGAATTGCACCGCTGAATACTTAATAGAGTGGTGCGCCAGGACGGAAGGTGTAATCAACCAAATAATAGCAAAATCAAAATGAGTGCAATTAAGAACAAAACAAGCCTGAGTGTTGGTGACTCTGTGTACGGTCCGACATTAGGCGCATGGGAAGTGAAAGTACTAACTCCGCTTTCGGATAAGATTGTGTACGTCCAGATAGAGCACCAATACGACAACGGTTCTGTACAAGCGGACTGCGCTATGCTCAATGCCGCCAAGGCGGATAGTTTGTGTGCGTTTGGCTATAGAGAAGCGTTTTACCTGTCTATGGACGATGCCCAAAAAATAGCTTCACTCCTCAGACAGGACAGAAAACGTAGTGTTATTGGAACTTTTATTATTGAGGCATTTGAAGAACTCAAAAGACTATGAACCGGGAAGAACTGATTGAGCATTGGGCTACCGATGTAGTGCCTGCGGTCTTCGCAGCAGAAGACAATATCCGAGAAGAGTTGCAGGAAATTCTCGAAGCCAACATGAACAACAAACAGAAAGGCGCTAAACTCTACTGCCGTATGATTGCAGAGGAGATAGTAAGCCACACAAGTGATGATGAGCTGGCGCAGTTATGACCAAGGAAGATTGTCACGGATGTGTGTGGTGTGTACGTATCAAAGGCACAAGGCACTACGGATGTGCAGATTGGTACAAGACCAAGATAGTGCCGCTAAAGGAGATTAGGTACTGCTACAAAGCAAAGTGTAACCATTAAACAATAACGATTATGGAAAAGACTTATAAACGAGTGCCGTTCGATATTGAATTGGCAAAGAAAATTCAATCGGGAGAGGTTAAAGGAAACATCAGTATTATATATAGAGAGAGTATATTGCACTTAACAAGTGAAGTAAGATACGCAGAACAAAAAGGTTTTTATCTTGCATATTTTAGAAATGAGTACGTAGAGTTTCCTATTATATTTAATACTTTGGGTAATATACCTCTTTCCGAAAGTGTTGTTACCATTGAACTCCCCGAACAACCAAAGCACGAGTTCAAGCCTTTCGAACAAGTGTTGGTGAGAGATGGCAAAGGGAATCACTGGAAAGCAGATTACTATTCGCATACAATTCCCGATAAAAATGGAGACTATTATTCGTGCGTTGGAAATGTATGGAAATACTGTATTCCCTATGCAGGCAACGAGCACCTTTTAGGTACGACTAATGAACCAAAATAAAGAAAGGAGATAAAATGGAAACGGAAAAGCGTTATAGGATGAGCGACGTAGCACGTATCGGATTTCTTCTCGGTAAGGTGGGCAACAAAGCAAAATACCCGACTGCGGAAGTAATCAGCCAATCCCGCTATGACAAGAACGACGTGTGCCGTGTGGCGCGTATGCTCGGACTGAAAGTGTCAAAGCGTCAAGGAGTGTGGTACGAACAAGAACGGCAGATTGATGACATTCTCGCCGTAGAGTATAAAAAGAAAAACCGCTCGTAATGGGCGGCTTTCCTTTTATTCCTGGGCGTAGGCAAAGAGAGCGGTAATGGGAACCTCCAATGCTTCTGCTACGCGATAGAGACGCGCAAGTGTCATGCTATCCTTGGCAAGCATAATGCACACGTTCTGCTCCGTTATGCCCAAACGCTCAGCAAGGTCTTTGTTCTTAACTCCTTTGGCTTTCATAGCCGCACGTATGTCAAGAACCGGCTGCGTGCCGTTGAACTCCTGCGGCATGGTGCGCTCATCATCGAAGAACTCGCCGACCGAGCAACCAACCGCGTTGGCAATCTTGCGCATGGAGTTGAGAGTGAGCGGTGCTTCTTTGCCACCCTTGTTCGCCAAGAGATAGCGCAAGGAAGAATGTTGCATACCTATCTTCTCCGCAATCTGCGCCTGATTAAAGCCGTACTTCTTAATTACTTTAGATATTTGCATATGCGTGTGTGTATTAAATCGGCTGCAAAGGTACTGCTTTTTTCTGACATACGCAAGAGTGTAAGCGAAAAAAAGTGCAAAATAAATCAAAAATAGCAATTATAGGGGTAAAAATCAGTGAATTTTCGCTTGCTGATTTTCAGTAAGTTACAAAGAAAATGCTGAAAAAATGCAGAAAAATTTGCACAATTAAAAAAAATGTAGTAATTTTGCACTCGAAAGTAAAAACAATGTGCAACAATTAAATTCAATGAGATTATGAATGAGCAGTATTTCGCAGAACTCGAAAAAGAGTTGAAAGAGCGTATCAAAGAGAACCTTAATTTTAATGACGAACAATTAAGATTCATGTTTTCTCTAATGCGTGGTCAATTCAGCACACGTGGTGCGATGTTGTACTACATATCAGACCGATTAGATAACCTATTATAATTTTGCAGCCATGTTCGAGTTTAATCAAAATTACGAGAGAGCAAAACGCCTGCCGTTGCAGACTTTGCAGAAAGCGATATATGATGTATCTTTGCGCGTGGACAATAGCGTACACGTGCAAAAAAATTACGCAGTACATATACTCAATAGCCAAAGCGCGAGACTATGCTTTTCCCGCATATACGAGCGTGAGTATCACCATATGCCGGACACGCAAAAAGACGCTTCGGGACTGACGTACAAACAAGCACTTGCACGTCTCTATTTTGAGTGCGAAGAACAAGACCGCAGACATAGATGAGCAGACAGTTACACACATGTTTTAACTGCATATTCTTTCAGCAGAAAGAAAGTGCGTTTTATGGCAGATGCAGCCGAACCGAAGGCACAGCTAAAATAGTTGCTCCTTTCGATACGTGTGAGCACTACGAGAACGCGAAGTACAATCAGAATATCAGATAGTCTTTAACAAGAGAGACTAACGACCATAATTGTTTAACCTTTAGAGCGCGAATGCGCGAAGTAAGTTTATGAGCGAAAAGAAAGAATTGAAGGTGTTAAATCTAATCCTAAAGCAAAAGTATTTCGATGCTATTGCAAGGGGTCAGAAGGTACAAGAGTTCAGAGAGGTCAAGCCGACCACAATCAAGAAACTCCTGCAATTAGACAAAGATGGCTATGAAGTAGTGGACGAGGCAGGCAATGCGCAGCCTATCCAATACGATGCAATCCGTTTCTTTGTAGGCTACAACCAAGACCGCGATAGCATGTTGGTCGAAGTCACGGGCGCGTACTGCGAGATATTTGTGGACGAGAACGACAAGCCTATTGAGTACTCCGTTACCAACCCGACAACCGGCAAAGAAGAATATTGTGTGGCAGAGCAAGTCGTTTACAATCTCGGCAAGATTCTCGAACTGAATGTAAAAGCAGAGACCAAACACGTCAAGCAATAGGGCGCGTAGCGCGATAAGAAAGCAGATAGAGCGAGGTGGACTACCCCGCTCTATTTTGTTGGCACACATACGCTGCATGTAGTAGTAAAAATGCTGAATGAGTTTTCGTTACTGAAATTATTTCAGTACCTTTGCGGACGAAATACATTTTTGTTTCATTGAGGAGTTAGTTAAAGAAGTAGAACAATTAAAAACGAAAAGGTATGGCAAGAAGGAAGAAATTGGAGTACCTTGATTCGCAGAACGCGCAGCAGGTCGCTAATCGTGGCATGAACGCTGCCTTCACGCAAGCAAGTGGTGTACTTGCAAAGGGTGAAAATGGCAAGTGGAGCGATGTAGGCGGCTACACACGTTCGGCAACGGGTAAACTCTCCACAAACGGACGTACTGCCGGTGGCTCTACTTGGACTTTTTCCGATAAGGATAAGGGTCGTCAGAGCGGTCGCAGTCAGATAGCCACACGCCGCCAACGCTACTACGATGTGCGAGTAGGTCTTGGCATGGCAGGAGGCTAAAAAAACAATGCAACTATGACAAAGTTAGAAAGTGCAAATGAAGTAATCAAACGTATTGCAGACAAGACGGATGAGTGCCTGCTATTCTGCTCTCTTGGAAAAGACAGTTTGGTGGTGTTAGACTTAATCTATCCGCGTTTCAAACGCATCGTCTGCGTATTCATGTACTTTGTGAAGGACTTGGAGCATATCAACATGTTCATCAGATATGTGCAATCGCGCTATCCGAAGATTGAGTTTGTACAAGTTCCGCATTGGAATCTGACTTATATACTGCGGGGGGGAATGTATTGCGTTCCGAACCCGCATGTCAAGTTGCTTAAATTGGCGGATGTGGTCGCTGCACTCCGTCAAAAGTACAAGATACCATACTGCTTCTTGGGAATGAAGAAAGCGGACGGAATGAACCGCCGACTGATGCTTAACGGCTATGTCGAGACGTTCTACGAGAACAAGGGACTTGTGTACCCGTTGGCAGAATGGAATCAAAGAGACGTTCTTTCGTATATGAAGCAGCACCGCCTGCCGGAGCCAGTTCGATACGGCACGAAAGCGAGCAACGGAGTTGGTTTTAACTTGGATTGCTTTCTTTGGATGCGCGAGCATTATCCGCAGGACTTGCAGAAGGTGTACGAAGCGTTTCCGATGAGCGAGCGTATTCTATGGGAGTACGACTACAAACAAAATCATTAACTATCAAAACTTGAATTATTATGGCACGTAGAGTAAGACTTAATACTACTTCCCGCACGGGCGGTCGCAAGTACAGTACCAACGCGCAGTTTGCGCAAGACGTAGAAACCCGCCTTTATGGAGGTAATCGTAATCAGAAGACATTGCCACGTGTAGCGGCTGCTCCGTCGGCTAATGTACCGGCAGCGGTAGCACGTGAGACTAATCGTCTTGGTGGTCGTAACGCACTCCGCACCAGTCCGAACGGCACTCTGACCGCACATCAGGCTCGTTACAAAGAGATTCGCGCAGCCTTTGGTATGGCTAACGGCTAATAGGAGGACACGACTATGGCACGGAATAAGCGAATAAACGAGTTCAGGGAGGCACAACAAAGCACCCGGACGCAAAAATTGGCTGCTCGTATTGGAGCAAGCGAATACGCAGATGGCTCATACTTCACTACTCGTGATTGGTTCAACGGAAAGAACTATGGTGAGGCTCTGCTTGGTCAAGCGGTAGCCGCTCGTGGAAACGGCAGACCGAAGATTGCAAAGGCGTATGAGCGTATGGCTCGCAACAACGGAGCAACGGCTGCTGACTTCAAGAACTATCGTGGCAACCTTAAAGCGGCAGGTTTGTCCGTAGGCTAAATTAACAAAAGTAAATTAACAAATGGCAGAATTGAGTAAATATCAACTTGGCGAACACGTAGAGTTATTGCGTTCCGAGATTCACTTCGCAGGGTATAACCCGCGCGAGATAAGTGATGATGCGGCGAGCACGCTCAAACGTGGAATAAAGAAGCATGGTCTATTGGGAGGTTTGGTGGTAAACAAGACTACCGGCAACACTCTCGTGAGCGGTCATCAACGTCTGACGCAGTTGGATAAGTTGGAGAAGTACAACCCCGATACGCACGAGAACGACTATAAGGTCGCAGTAGAACTAATCGAGGTGGACGAGACCGCGGAGAAGGAGATAGTAGTGCTCTTGAATAACCCCAACGCCCAGGGTGTATGGGATTACGACAAGTTGCGCGAACTCATTCCGCAGATAGACTACAAGAATGCCGGACTGACGGACGCAGACCTATCCATGATTGGAGTGGACTACGAGTTTCAAACGGCGGCAGAAGTTGGCATATCCGAAGACCTTACGAGAATGATGCAGCCGCTCAATGACCAACGGCAAGCGGAGTTAGCCGCAGCCAAGGAAGCGAGAGCAGCAGAAAAGGATTCGCAGGATTGGCAGGATAAGGTAAACCACATGAAGGATGTCAAAGAGCAAGTGCGTGAGAGAGCGATAGAGGAAGCAGGCACTATGGACGCATATATAATGCTTTCCTTTGACAATCTCGAAAACCGCAAGAAGTTCTTTGACACCTTCGGTTTGCCTGACAACAGTAAGTTTATCAAGGGTGAGATGATACTCAATCTACTCGAACCAGAGGAGGAGTAATCTATGTCAAGAAAGCGTAGCATAAACGAGTTGTCCGAACTGCACCGCAAACTGATTGATAGGGGAGCGAATGGTGGTGGAGAACTAACTCGCAGAGCGACAGAGCAAGCGGCTCGCTATTGGAACAATGCTTCAAATAGCAAGAGCGCAGTAGCAGGATTCAATAGATTCATGGCAGCAAACAGGGCGGGAGATGACCAAAAGGCGAGTGAAATAGCCAAAAGGGCAACCAACCGCAAGTATTCGCCAAGAATGTATAAGGGACTTTCTAACGGATAGGAGGACAATATTATGGCAAGATTTAGATACCAAGACCAATCTTTGCAGAGTGTGATAGATAGCGCACGTAAGCGTAAGACTATCAAGACGCGTGACCGCTACAAGATTACGCCTGCGGAGGAAAGTCGTTTGATGGGTGATATTGGAATGAACTCCATTTCCCGTGATTGGGCGGTGCATCCACGTTTCATGGATGCTCTTATTGACCGCCACCGCAAAGGCGATGCGGCAATGAAACGTGTGGTAGAAGACCAGTTGGACGATATGAACTTCCACTCAGAAGCACGTGCGTTATCGCAGGGCAAATACCGAGAAGTGCTGCAAGCGAACATGAAAGAGCATAAGGACATGGGTACGAAGCCGACAGCTCGTTACGCAGCGCAGTATGGTTTAATTTCAGGATAGGAGGTAATTATGGCAAGAGGAAAATCTATCCAAGATATTATCGACCAACGCAGGCGCATTGAGCGCGAAATGGTACAACGGGCAGGTGGCGGTTATAATATGACCGATGCGCAGTTCGCA
>JAEEHO010000257.1 GCA_016280845.1 Paludibacteraceae bacterium
AATAGGCAGGCTATTGCCCTTGATCATACCCTGTAGCACCAGCGGTACGGCCACGGGATAACCGGCGGTATCGGTATTAACGAAACGCTCGTAAGTAGCCTTGACGTCATACGGACCGCCGCCTGCGAAGACACGATGGACTTGTACTTGCAGTGTATCGGACGGATCGCAGTATTCGGTCTCAATCAAATGCTCGACAGCCATAGTCGTTGCGCCACCCTGGCTATAGCCCATCAAACATATATCATCCTTCTCAGGCGACATTCCTACAGCCTCCAGCCACGGGCGAACAGCTAGATACATATCCAGCACATTGCGGGCTGTCAAGTCCATGACCAGATAAGGATGAACCATTTCAGAGGTGATGCCATATCCCAGATAATCAGGTATAATCAGTCCGTATCCCATCTTAACAAGAATACCTTCGAGCGAGAAACAGTTGCTCGGAGCCTCAGCGTTGCTACCGACCGTATAGTGGCTGACAAGAATCATCCGTTTGGGTTTCTTGCCCTTCGGCAGCATCACCTTACCCGACAAACGAATAGGCTCATTATTAACATCGTGACTCGGATACGAACCGACTATTTCGGTTACCTTGAACTGATTGCCATACTTGAGCAACTGCTGCACAATATTAGTGCCCGTGGTACTATTGGTACGACGAGGACCATCGGGGTTATGCTCCCCAGTACCCAGACAATCGGCCAACTCGGGATGCTGATCTATCTCCGAAGCCAATATACCATCGGGCAGATAACAGTTGGTAGGCAGACCGTTGCTCAGATCGGTCTCGTGCTGGCTGATAACCTTGAAAGACATGCCTTTGGCTGCCTCTATATCCGTAAAATCGACAAACTCCTCCTTGCCGAACCGACAAGAAGTGACGCAAAGTGCGACTACAGCAAGCAATAGTTTAAATAGCGTTTTCATGTTAACTCCTTTCTTTGCTTCTTAGAACCTGACTCCTATACCTACATTGATAATGCGCGAGCCAAGCATAAATATGGTATTAGTATCCTTCAGCGAGGTCATGCCACCGAAGTCCAACGTGGTAAAAAAGTTACGATAGTTGGCACTGACGCCAATGACGGTCAGATTGAAAGCCAGTCCGACATCGGTCTTGTGTCCCTTGCTGTTCAGCTCCGTACCGCCGTTGATGCCCATTCCAAGTCCCACCGCAGAATAGAGATTGACGTAGGGATGATGGAAATAGGTGAAACGCGCGGTAGGCATGAGCACGGCGTTGTAGAAATAGTGACCCGGATCGCGCATATACTCCGCTCCGGTTCCGTCACGCCAAACCATATCCCAGTGCACTTCACTCAAATCGAGCATACCGCCTACCGAGAACCAATAGGTAAAACGATATTGATACTCAATCCAGAGGTGTTGGTCGTAATGATAGTCCTCCAGATAACAACGCGAGAAACTCGGCGACATGGAAGTCGCGATTGGACTCGTAGGACGCCAGATGAGTGT
This sequence comes from Paludibacteraceae bacterium, assembly GCA_016280845.1. Lineage (GTDB taxonomy): Bacteria > Bacteroidota > Bacteroidia > Bacteroidales > Paludibacteraceae > Colicola. The sequence continues at coordinate 1,480 of JAEEHO010000257.1, forward strand.
TTCGAACATCTGGTCACCCCAACCTATGCGCAATTCGTTACGCCATTGCACGCGCTGTTCGTAGGTTTCCGCCATGAGCGGCATAGCCATCAGCGCCAGAAGAAAGATGTATCCTATTCGTTTCACGATGATAATGGTATTAGGGTTCTTCAATAAATAAGTCGTTTAGAAGTTCCCGATTAACAGATAATAAACATAGAAGCGCCCCTTAGTCCAACTTAAGTACGGCAAGGAAGGCCTTCTGCGGCACTTCCACATTACCGATCTGCTTCATACGTTTCTTTCCGCGTTTCTGTTTCTCGAGCAGTTTGCGTTTACGACTGACGTCACCGCCATAGCACTTGGCCAAGACATCCTTGCGGACCTGTTTGACTGTTTCGCGGGCGATGATTTTCGCACCGATAGCTGCCTGGATAGCAATATCGAATTGCTGGCGCGGCAGCAGTTCCTTGAGTTTTTCGCACATGCGGCGACCAAAATCAACTGCATTGTCACGATGGGTAAGCGTAGAGAGCGCATCCACCTGTTCACCATTGAGCAATATATCCAGTTTGACCAGATTGGACGGACGGAAACCGTTCATATGCCAGTCAAAGGACGCATAGCCCTTGGAGATCGACTTGAGTTTGTCGTAGAAGTCGATGACAATCTCACCCAGAGGCATATCGAAGAGCAGTTCCATTCGGTTGCCGGATATATACTCCTGCTTGACCAGCTCGCCGCGTTTGCTGAGGCAAAGCGTCATAATCGGTCCGATATAATCAGCCGTGGTGATGACCGATGCACGGATATACGGTTCTTCAATACGATCTATTTCCGTCAAGTCGGGCATTCCGGCTGGATTGTGCACCTCCACCATATTGCCGTCCTTGGTATATACATTGTAACTAACGTTAGGCACCGTAGTGATCACATCCATATCAAACTCGCGGTCCAAACGTTCCTGCACAATCTCCATGTGCAGCAATCCGAGGAATCCGCAGCGGAAACCAAAGCCCAACGCCATCGAACTCTCCGGTTGGAATGTGAGACTGGCATCGTTGAGTTGCAGTTTCTCGAGGCTGGCACGCAGGTCCTCATAATCCTCACTCTCAATAGGATAAACGCCGGCAAAGACCATCGGTTTGGCTTCCTCGAAGCCCGCGATGGCTTTCTCGCACGGGCGCTCCACATGCGTGATCGTATCACCCACCTTGACCTCCGTACTGGTCTTGATACCCGATATGATATAGCCCACATTGCCGGCACTGATTTCTTTACGCGGCGACATGTCGAGTCGGAGAATACCTATCTCGTCGGCATCGTACTCCTTGCCGGTATTGACAAATCGCACTTGGTCGCCCGTACGCATCGTTCCGTTGACTACCTTGAAATAAGCGATGATACCGCGGAATGAATTAAACACGGAGTCAAACACCAAGCACTGCAGCGGAGCGTTCGGATCGCCCACCGGCGCAGGAATCTTCTCGACAATGGCATCCAATATCTCCGGCACTCCTTCGCCTGTCTTGGCGGAGCAGCGCAGTATCTCCTCGCGTTTGCAGCCGAGCAAGTCTATGATTTCATCTTCAACGCGCTCAGGCATAGCGTTGTCCATATCGCACTTGTTGAGTACAGGTATGATTTCCAGATCATGCTCGATAGCCATATAGAGGTTACTGATTGTTTGTGCCTGCACTCCCTGCGTAGCATCCACCACCAACACAGCTCCTTCACAGGCCGCAATAGAACGGCTCACTTCGTACGAAAAATCGACGTGCCCCGGAGTGTCAATCAGGTTGAGCGTGTAGCCCTTGTAGTCCATCTGGATAGCGTGGCTCTTAATGGTAATACCGCGCTCTTTCTCCAAGTCCATGTCATCCAGCACCTGATTCTCCATCTGGCGCACATCCACAGTCTTGGTTATCTCCAACATTCGGTCGGCCAAAGTACTCTTACCATGGTCGATATGGGCTATTATGCAAAAATTTCGTATATTCTTCATTCTTCAGTTATTACAAATCCATTTGTCGCAAATTGTGCTTCTCAATGATATTACCGTTCTGCACTACAAACATACCCGGGTTAGCACGTACTATCGTCTTCAGTGTCACCGGATCAATAGTGCAGAATGCCTGCAGGGCCTGGTCTTCTGTCCAACCCATCTCTTCGGCAAAAGCATAGATCTCATCTTCGCCGGAACCGGTCAACAGATAGCATTGTTCGCCGCGAGCCTGACATGACTCATACAGACGACGCACTTTGTCCAACTGCTTGCGATCGGTCTTGTTCAGATCATACATGGTGACGAGTGTCACCGGTTCGTCAAATCCCAAGATAGCATCGGTCAGGTCTTCAAACTCCAGCGTCAATATCTCAAAATCATGTATCGGGGCCTCGTAACCTTTCTTCACAAGAACCGATTTCTGGTCCACAAAGGTCCATGTACTATCACCCTTCGGATAATTGTCGAGCGTGAACTCTTGCTGCACGCCGTCTTTCTCATAAACCAGCGTCACTTCGTATATATCCGGTTCGGCACCTTCCGGTATTTCCATCAGTTCAGGGATATTATTGCCCACCTTGTACGGACGGAAGTCGATTGGCGGCAAGTGGGTATAACTGTATGCCATGATTCCGCCGGCTATACCCAATCCGCACAACGCGATGATTATCTCCATCCATCCGACGAACAACTGAGGAATAGCGCGTTTGGTACACAGCAGTACAATCACCAAGGTCAGCAATACAATGTTCTTCCAGAATGTCTGCCAGTTGGTCAACACTATTGCATCACCGAAACAGCCGCAATCGGTCACCGGATTAGTCAGCGCGATCCACAACGTCAACGGCGTCATCACCAGGTAAAATAGCAACGACAGCCATGCTGTCCAATTGGTACGCACATTCAGCAACATACAGATACCCAGGAGCATTTCCAGAGTGATGAGGCATACTGCAGCATTGCCGGCCATAGGCATCAGGTCGGTGAACACTCCGCCGAAAGCCTTGAGGTAATCCTCTATCTTATAGACTGTACCCAGCGGGTCTACTGCTTTCACAAAACCCGAGAACAAAAATGTCAACGCCAGCAGCGTGCGGGCGATACTACCGATTATATGCTGTGCTTTCTTCATAATCTATTTGCTTTAAACTTTACACCTTACACATTTCCACTTTCGGCAAGCGGGCTATTCTCCGTAATGGATCAAGTCGAAGATTGCGTAGTTGATGATATCAAAATAATTACCTTCCACGCCTTCCGAAGCAATCGTTTTGCCGTTATTGCCAAGGATAGTCTTGATGCGAATTATCTTCGCCATAATCATATCCACTATTCCCTCTTTGCTCATTTCGCGCCATGCCTCGCCATAGTCATGATTCTTACGAAGCATCAGTTCCTTGGCCTCGGTCAGCACTTGATCATACAGTTTGATTGCGTTCTCGTTGGTTATATCCACCGCATCGGCATAGCCTTTGCGCTCCTGAATAATGGCCATCACACCATAGTTGATGATTGCACGCAAGTTGTCCTCGATATCATCTCCAACCAAGCTGACACCTGTTTCCTGGCGTTGACGGATATTCTTAACCTTAATATATAGTTGGTCAGATATGCCGTGCAGGCGAAAGATACGCCACGATGCGCCGTAATCCTGCATCTTGTCGATGAAGATCTTGCGACACTTGGCTGTCACTTGGTCAAATTGTTGTTCTGTATTTGCCATTTTGGTGTCAGTAGATAAATTAAAAACCGCGCAAATTTACTGCTTTTTTTTGATATATGCAAGCAAAATAGGAAAAAGCAACTCAAAAGTTGTCTTTTTGCATCAACAAAAGATTAATTTTTGCGCGCGTACACGTCGAGTTACAAAGGGGAAAAAGTATAATGTACAACAAATAAAGAACACGCACATACGTACGCGTTCTTTATTTGCATTAGCCTTTAGCCATTATTAGCCTCCGAAGTTATCGAAGCGGATATCCGCATCGTCCACTCCGAGGGAATGCAGAAGATCCAATACCGTTTTTGCCATCATAGGAGGACCGCAGAGGTAGTACTCGATGTCCTCGGGAGCGTCATGCTGCTTGAGATAGGTGTCGCCCATGACAGGAGCGATGAAGCCCGGGGTGTACTTGATACCCAGTTGGTCTGCCTTCGGGTCCGGACGG
>JAEEHO010000258.1 GCA_016280845.1 Paludibacteraceae bacterium
CATCTCGGGCATTGAACCGAAGATGAGGGCTTGTTGTTATACTTTCGATTACTCGATAGAAGCGTTACCGTTGTTGTCAGACTCGGTAGTAACGGTGAAGCGACTTACTCTGAATGTCGCTGTGACGGTTACAGCCTCATTCGGCATGGTAAATGTATTATCGGTAACGGTAATCACATTGTTGTCTGCATCCTTCACACTCAGCGTTTCCAACTCGTAGCAGTGTGCAGGAGTTGCAGTGATGGTGATGGTTTCGCCGGCCATAGCAGAAGTGATGCCACCTGTTGTGATAGTTCCGTTTTCTGCAATAGTGGTTATAGCGTGCGGTGTTTCCGGCTCTTTGCATGTGGTCGTGTAGCCGTTGTATGCCGAGTTCTTACTGTAGATGGCAACAGATTTGAGATACATAGCTCTTTTTTCTGTCGACAATTTTATCGAATTGGTGGTAATCGGTTCAGCAGGAGTGTACACTACGTTTTCGCCTTCGCTGATTATGTTCGAATCATGTACATCGCCAAGGTCTATGTATAGACCATAGTCATTACTGAAGGTCTTAGAGGAAGTAATAACTACCTTAGCAATAGTTTCTTCTTGACCCATTACCAATCGCGCATAACCTGCGCCACTTGAGCCGTATTCGTCCTTGGAGTTCGCGCCAATTCGGAGACCATGTGCGCCCGGGCGCAAATAGGATCCATGGACTGCACTAATGTTATTGTGCGAAACCATGAGGTTCTCAATATTCTTGCTACCTCTGTAATCATCTGGTTCGTCATCATACCAAGATTTGATGTCTGCTGAGTCTTTGAAGACAACAGAAGCGACTTGGGTGTCTACGGTGGAGCCATTAGCAAAGACTGCGAAGTAAACACTATTGGCCGTGGTGGCATCACCTGCTTTGGCAAAAGTAGGAGCGATATCACTATCGTAGTTAGACTCGGTAATCCAACCAACGAAAGTCTTATTCGAGCAGTTGGTCGGGACTATAGTAGGCAATTCTAATGTGCCGCCGCTGATATAGGTGGTGGCAATGGTATCGCCCATCGAGACGAAGAATACAGAATCCAACGATGCGCCGTCGCCTGCGATGTCCGTCAATGTATATCTATTGTTATTGTACTTTATGTCCGAAATGGATTCGGTGTAGTCGAATACATACTCCAATCCATCGTCGCCTTTAAATTGAGCCTGGAGTCTGTACTGGCCCTTCTTCTCACAAGAGATGTTCAACCAACCGGAAACGGATTTTATAGTAGGGTGACCAGTGAGTTTATACTGAGCTTCTGTTGGCCATCCGGTTATGTAGTTTTGACCGTCCAATTCGTAGCGACCGGCTATCTTCCAATTGGTAATATCGCCTTTGAACAGCAGCCACATGTATGGATAATAATCTGCCTCTTTACCTTGCAAACCAATTGATATGCGAGATTTTTCCGTGTTGTACGAATGGTCAAACATACCGGTGAACTCCAATTCGTTCTGATGGTAATGGTCGCTAACGTTCACTTCGCACGTAGCACTATATCCTCCGCTGACAGCAGTAACTGTGATAGTTGCTGTGCCTGCAGAAAGACCTGTCACTGTACCATCAGTGCTGACCGAGGCTACGTCCGGATTGCTGGATACCCAAGTTACATTTTGATCGTGGGTGTTATATGGGGCGATAGTGTAAAGCAACCGATGTGACTCAGTTAGATCCAAGTTTACACTATTTCGTGTAAGTATGATACCCTCCTTGTTAATAGGGTCGACATTAATAGTAGGATCGTCCGTTGCAGTGCCGCTACAAGAAGTACTATAGTTGCTGTATGCGCCCATATCTTCTGCCAAAATAGTTATCGCGTCTATGTATGTGTGCTGCTTGTTGATAGCTATCTTGATTGTGTTGGTTAGAATAGGTTCGCTGGCAGAAAACTCCAGATTGGCTGCAGGTTGCTTTACATTACCTACCAATTGTTGTCCTGCCAAAACACGAATGTGGCATTTTTCATCGTTAGCAAACTGTGCTGCATTGACTATCACTTTTTTGACAGCAATAGGCTCATTCAATGTGAGTGTGAGCCAACCTATTTGTTTGTCTCCAACACCCAGTCGGATACCATTCTTTCCAGGGAAGACGTTAACTCCGTTGATAGCCTTAAGTCCTTTTCGGTCATATGCCATCATCGAATCTATCATGTTGGCTACGTTCAAATCATCATCACCGGAATAGTGGTTGAACTTAACCGAAGCAATTTCTCCCACAGTTCTTGTTCCTGCAGCGCGATTTGCATATACCGCATAATAGGTTGCATTGTTGTTTACGGAATCTCCGTTTTGTACTAATTCCGGTTTTGCATTAGTCGGATTTATTTCGTTTGCACTCCAGCCTACAAATACTTTGCCGTTGCCGCATGGTGCAGGTTGGCCTTCCGGCAACACAATTGTTCCTTTGGAAGCAAAGTTGGAGGCGAATTCTTGGCCCAAAGCATACCATTTTACTACAGTTTGTGCACCATCTCCAACTTGATCCTCAAATGCATGCTTATTGCCATCGGCATCTTTGTAGTACAACTCCTTGGTGTAGCTAACGTGATATTTTCGGCCATTTTCACCTATAAATTCGGACTCGATCTTGTATGTGTTGCTGCCATTCGAACCATTGTGGTATCCTACACATGTGAGGTTCAGCCAACCCGACAGAGCATAGAATGCTAATTTATGGTCTTCATCACTTGGCCATGCGTACAAGCCTTCGTCGGCTAAGTCATACGTACCGGCGATATGCGGATTGTTTACGTCACCAGGAATGTAGAATTGCAGCCACGGATAGTTTCCGTTGTAAGAGATTATTATTCTCCATTTGTTCTTTTTGCTGTCTGCTTCCCATTCTACAGCATTGCGCTGGTTGATTGGTATTTCAATGGTAGGCATTGGTTCGTCAGTTATTGTCACTTCGCATGTTGCGGTCAGACCTCCATCAAAACTGGAAGCAGTGATAGTGGCAGTTCCCGGAGCAACACCACGTACATTACCGTTAGCATCTACCGTAGC
>JAEEHO010000259.1 GCA_016280845.1 Paludibacteraceae bacterium
CGCCGTGCCGCGCACCTGCAAGCGCTGTGGCAGATCATCAACTGGCAGGAGATAGAGCGCAGGTATATGTAATCATTCCGACGATTTCCTTCGTCCTTTGCTTTTTCGTCCGCCCGTTCGTGTGCCGGTCGTCTTGCTGACCTTGGCGGTTTTCTTGGCGGGCTTCTCCATCACGGAGTGCAACTCAAACATAGGAGCGACAAACTGACTACGCGCCTGCAGTATATCCATTGCTGAGGGCGCGTTGCTGTTGCCGAGCGCCTGCATCACGTCTATCTTACGGTAGAGCTCCATGAACAGATCGCTCAAGAGCGGTTCGAACTCCGCCACATCGGCTTTGTTCTTGCTTCGGCAGGGATGGTCCGCCACTTGTTGCACCAACTCTTCCAGCAGAGGAACAAAATACTGAACAGCGGCATGCAAACGCTCGCTCAATCGCGCTGTGTCGCTGCCGAGCAGCAGGTGCAACAATTGCGGGTGAAATTTCTCGCACACCGATTGCCATGCCGCCATGGTCGGTTGCAGTTGTTGGAGAAACGGTATGGTCTCGTCGTTGAACGACACCGCTTCCTTTACCACCTTGCGCATCTGTTCTATGAGTGTGAGCAGGCGGTGAAAGTCAAACAAGGCGGAGAACAACTGTATCTCATATTCTTTCTGCGCACGCGGCAGCGAGCGGCAGACCGCATCCAGTTCGGGCTGGTTCTGCGTGTATCCCACCACATTCGGGTCGTTGCTCAGCGCCACGTGCCGCAGCGGAGAGGACAGCACTATTCCTTCCAACGTGCGGCATCGCGACAGCGCCACATAGACCTGGCCGGCGGCAAAAGCGCGCGCCGCGTCTATCATCACGCGGTCGAACGTCAGTCCCTGGCTCTTGTGTATCGTGACCGCCCACGCCAGCCGCAGCGGCACTTGGGTGAACGTGCCCAGTATCTCTTCGGTTATATTGCCGGTCTCTTCGTCCTCGCGGTAGCGGATGTTCTTCCACTCCATGCGTTCGACCTCTATGTCCTCGTCCTCGCAGCGGACGAAGATCTGCTCGCCGTCTATATCCGCCACAACGCCAATCTTGCCGTTGTAGAATCGGCGTGGTTTCTGGTCGTCGTTGCGGACGAACATCACGCGCGCCCCCACCTTCAGCGTCAGCCGTTCGTCGGTTGGGTAACTGCTCTCGGGAAAATCCTTAACGATGTCGGCACGAAAGACATGCTCCCTGCCCTCCAGTTTGTCCAACTCGCGTTCGTTGATCTCGTCGGCCGTGCGATTGTGGGTTGTCAGCGTGATGTGGAAATCGTCGTCGCTGTTGACAAAATTCGGATTGTACCGCGAGTTGAGCAGCAGGCGGCTTTGCACCGACAATCGGTTGTTGCGCACCTCGTTCAGCAGCGTCACAAACTGCTCGTCACGCTGACGAAAGACATGATCCAGCTCGATGTATATAGGCTGCAACTCCTGCATTACTTTCGCCTGAAAGAAATACGGTCCGGCGTAGTACTTAGCCATAGCCACCTCGTCGTCTCCCCGCGTGACGGGTGACAACTGAAACAGGTCGCCTATCATCACCACTTGCACGCCTCCGAAGGGCATATCCTTGCGGTACTTGTATCGCCGCAGCACGGCATCGATGGCATCCAGCACATCGGCGCGTACCATACTGATCTCGTCGATAACCAGCATCTCGAGATGATAGAGCATATTGAGCTTGCGTTGTGTCAGGCGCTGCTCGGCGAACAGCTGATGGTATGATTGCGTTGTGGGCACCAGCGTGCGGATAGGCAGCTGGAAGAAGGAGTGGATGGTCATTCCGCCGGCATTGATGGCCGCCACGCCCGTAGGCGCCACCACGGCCATCGTTTTGGGTGACTCTTCGCGCAGCCTGCGCAAAAAGGTAGTCTTGCCTGTTCCGGCCTTACCCGTTATAAACAGACATCTGTTCGTTTGCAGGGCATATTCCTCCGCCAAACGATACGGCAATGACTCATTACTCTCTTGCACAGTTGACATATGGTTTCTCATTGCTCGATAACCATTTCTGCATGTTTCTCTATTTTCCACCACTTGCAAAAATAAATAATAAGCAGTATATTCCCTAATAGTATTCCTATAGCACTAACCGCACGAGCATCATTTTGAGTCAGCATTGCCCATATAGTACGCGCTTTAATTATAACATCTGTTATGGTATATGTAATTGCCATGGCAAGCATATCGTTTTTCTTATAATGTATAGCAATAACCAAAAGCGACGAACACATCAGTATAGCAAGCAAAACTACATAAATAATCCTTACCGAAACGCAGTTTATGTGCATAGACATATAGCGATCGAGTAGGCCAAATATCAACTCGATTGTTTGGACAATTGATCGAATTACTAACATCCATCCGCCTGCCACAGCTAGCAATCGTCCTTGTTTGCTTTCAGCAACCAATAGACCTACCATTAGTATTCCTAATGCTGATAAAAGGAATGGTGGAAATCCTAAAAAAAATACTATAGTTTCACATGCGTCATGTGATAAACCATTTTTCTCTGCAAGCTGTAATGGATTTGGCAGAATATAAAAATAGACTAACACTAAGAAAAAAGATACTATTGTGATACCAATCCACAATCGTAGGGGAGAACTCTTTATTATCATATTATTGTTCTTTTTTCAATTGTTCCACGAACGGGGTTTTATCGGGGTTATATCGGGGTTATATCGGAGGCAAGTCAGAAGCAATTCCTATATAATTTCCGTGGAACAATACATAATTGTTTCGGTTCTGCTTATTAACGATTTTATACCTTTCTTTGCTATCTATCGTCCCGTTATCGTCTCGTAAGTGTCTCGAAAGTGTCTCGAAAAAGTGAACCGATTTCTGGATTCAAATCGTTATAGGTATACAGAGAGTTTAACCGTATCGGATGTGCACTTGCTGAAATGCACTTTCTCTATACTATTGTCAGAGAAATATTGTACCTCTATTGTACCGTTGTCAAAGTCGCATGTCTCATATCGCATATTAAAACCATCCTGATCAGTATTATACGCATCTGTTTTGTATATAGTAGCGTGTTCCTTGTCATATATTATACTAATATTGAATCCGGCAATCAGATAATCCTGAGCGTTTATCACATACAAGTCACGCGTTTCCTCGATAGAGCAGATGCAAAGAGCATCTTCCTTGTCTATCATGATAACATACTTATCGAGCAATAGCATTCCGATATTTCCTTCTTCTGCAAATTTCATCGGAATCTTCTGAGCAGCAAGAGCTTCATTCGCGGAATCAACCGGAAACACCGATTCACACATATCTACCCATACCACCTTCGGATAGTTTTTGCCGATATGACAACTCACAGTCAACAGCAAGCATAATAGATAAAGAATTCTTTTCATATTAATTGTTTGTGTGTTAAATATCTCTACCCTCCCCAGCTGTTTCTGTCCAACGAGCGGTAGGAGATGGCTTCCAGCAGGTGCTGCTTGCGGATATCCGCTGCGCCCTCCAGGTCCGCTATCGTGCGAGCCACCTTCAGAATACGGTCATAAGCGCGCGCCGACAATCCCAGTTTGGTCATAGTCAGTTCCAGCAGTTGGTCGCACTCGGCATCCAATGCACAGTACTGACGAACCATCTGCGCATTCATCATAGCGTTGCAATGAACGAGTTTGCTGTGCTTGAACCGTTCGTTCTGTACGGCACGCGCACGCAGCACACGCTCACGCATGGCAGCCGAACTCTCGCCGGGCTGCGTATCGCGCAACTGGTCGTAGGCCACCGCCTCTATCTCGCATTGGATATCTATTCGGTCCAGAAGCGGACCGCTGATCTTACTCAGGTAACGATGGACCTGCGCCGGCGTGCAAGTGCAGGGGTGCGCAGGGTTGTTCTCCCCGTAGTGCCCGCACGGACAGGGGTTCATAGCCGCCACCAGCATGAACGATGCCGGATAATCGACCGTCTCCTTGGTTCGCGCAACGGTGATATGCCTATCTTCCAACGGCTGACGCATCACCTCCAGAGCCGAACGCTTGTATTCGGGCAGTTCGTCGAGAAAGAGCACTCCGTTGTGCGCCAGACTGATCTCGCCCGGATGAGGATTGGTGCCGCCACCCACCAGCGCCACATCGGTTATCGTATGGTGAGGACTGCGAAACGGACGCTGCACTATGAGCGAACTGCTCACGCCCTTGCGCTTGTTCATCAGTCCGGCAACAGAATGTATCTTGGTTGTCTCCAGCGCTTCCTCCAGCGTCAGCGGAGGCAGAATAGATGGCAATCGTTTGGCCATCATGCTCTTGCCGGCACCGGGAGGGCCGACCATGATCATATTGTGGCCGCCGGCAGCAGCCACCTCCATCGCGCGACGCACCTTGTACTGGCCGCGCACATCCGCAAAATCCAAATCGCTAGGAAAAGCCAGCGTGTCGAACAGAGCCTGCGTATCTACTTTGGTCGGTTCGAACTTATCGTCCGGATTCAGTTCGTCCTTGATCTCGCCGTTCAGAAAACGCACCACCTCTATCAGGTTCTGCAGTCCGTAAACCTCCAGCCCGTCCACGACAGCCGCTTCTTCGGCATTGGCGGCAGGGAGGATCAATCCCTTGAACCCCTCTTTGCGGGCGCAGAGCGCTATGGAGAGCGCACCGCGGATAGGTTGCAACGAGCCGTCCAGCGACAACTCGCCCATGATCATATAGCGGTCCAGCGCCCGGGTCTTCAGTTTCTCGCACCCGGCCAACATACCGATAGCCAGCGGCAAGTCGAAGGCTGCGCCCTCTTTCTTGATGTCTGCCGGCGCCATATTGATAGTATAGGAACGGTGAAGCGATTCGAAGCCGTTGACCGTCAGCGCAGCCAATATGCGTTCGTGCGACTCCTTGACTGCCACATCGGGCAAACCGACCAGTGTAAAATCAAACCCGGGCAAAGCGTGTACCTCAATCGTTACGGGCACTGCATCGATGCCTACGACTGCGGCACTACTAATCTTAATCAGCATACTACAACCAATAACCTTTCTTTACATTCGCTCCGTTAGTCATTAGTAGTTCTCTGCCAGGAGTTGGAAGTACGCCTGTGCGTGATGGCAGACCGGGCACTCCTCGGGAGCCGCCTTGCCGACAACGATATGACCGCAGTTGGAGCACTGCCAAATGCAATCGCCCTCGCGCGAGAAAACGACCTTGTCTTCTATATTCTTCAGCAGTTTGCGATAGCGCTCCTCATGATGTTTCTCGATGGCGCCAACCTGCTCGAACTTCTCTGCTATCTCTTCAAAACCCTCTGCGCGTGCTTCTGCCGCCATGCGGGCGTACATATCGGTCCATTCGGCATTCTCGCCAGCGGCAGCATCAGCCAAGTTGTCGGTAGTAGCGCTGATCTTGCCGCCATTCAGATATTTGTACCACAACTCTGCATGTTCCTTCTCGTTAGCAGCAGTCTCCTCGAAGATCTTACTGATTTGCACATAGCCGTCCTTCTTGGCTTTGGAGGCGAAGAAAGTGTATTTGTTACGCGCCATTGATTCGCCGGCAAAAGCCTCCATGAGGTTTTTCTCGGTCTTAGTTCCTTTCAGTTCTCGCATAGTTGTGTAGTTTTTTTAGAAGTTAATTACCATTTTTGCGCAAAGACGTTCTCTTTGCGACTGCAAAGATACTACAAAAATTTTAAATACGCAAATTTTTTAACGTTTTATAATTCCTTAGCCGCGTATTGTCGGATTTCAGTTTTTAGGATTGTGCAAATAAGAAAAATGACATGCACAAGCGCGCATGTCATTTTCTGTATATTTTCTCGGGGTTTTCTCGAGGTTTCCTCGGGGTTTCTTCGGGGTTTCTTCGGGGTTTTGTGCGAGATAATTATCTTACTTCCGCTCCGAGAGCATTGTACAATTTGCCGTTCTTCTCAATAACCATTTGGCCGTTAACAATACGTTTTGTGCATTGTACATTGCCGTTTCGTATATTATCTACAGCAGTTGGCTGCTGATGGTTTTTTACTAAGCGAACGGAACTTCCGTAGTATTCATTCCAAGGAGCGATAAGTGGATTATATCTACCATCGTAAGTATCAAGGCAAATACCTGCTGTGCGGTGTGCATTGTTGCTACTATGCCGATAAATGCAGCTTTTATTCACTTCGCTTATCGATAAACCCCTGCGATAGCCTGCAGCAGGTAGGAAGATAGCACCATTCGCTTCTAATTCAGCCCACTGTGCGGCTGTATATTGATTTGTTGTATAATTGCCGGAATTAGCTGTGAAAGTCGCACCTACGGGCAGCGTCCAACTATCCGGCAGAAGGACGTAGCCTTTTTGACCCTCAATCGTTGCCTGGCCGCGAAGCGAAGCGGCATTGGCACGTCCGTTGAGCAAATAGAGCCATTCATCATAAGTCAGCGTACGCCACAAACCAGCTTGGTTTTTACCATTCGAAATTGGATTAATTCCCCAATC
>JAEEHO010000260.1 GCA_016280845.1 Paludibacteraceae bacterium
AAGACCCTCCTCTCTTGATGTTATCGATCTGACTACATCAAGTGCTTCACTCGTATGGGCAGGGGGTAGCGGAGAGTACAATGTTGAATATAAGGCTGCATCAGCCACTGACTGGACTTCTCTGCTTGCTAATTCGAACGCTTTAACTACCTCCCTTAGCAACCTTGCTCCTGCTACTACATATCAGGCGCGTGTCCAGGCTGTCTGCGAAGAATCTACTAGCGGAAGAACATCCATCTCATTCACGACCCCATACGCTATCCCGTATGAGCAAAACTTCTTTGGAAATGCGATGCCTGCTGATTGGCTTACATACAAAGGTCTTCTTAGTGAAGTCCTTGCTGGTACAGCTTCATTATCCCGTGCATCTGACAATATCAAATGGAAATTCTCGTCTTCGGCTGCAGGAGAACTATCTCAACATGCATATTGCGAGATTATGGAAGATAATACTAAGGATTGGCTGGTACTGCCTGCTGTTCAGATGGACTCAAGTGTCCAACTGTCATTCTGGATGGCTTTGTCCAATAGTTATGGTCGCCCGGTAACAGCAGGTTCTCAACCGGATGACAAGTTTGCTGTATTGCTTTCTTCGGATAACGGAGCTACATGGACGATACTACGTCAGTGGGATAATAGTGGTGCGTCACAGTATTCTTACGATAACATTAGTCCTAACGGAGAAGAAATATCCATTGATCTTAGTGCGTACAGTAGTGGATTGATCAAGTTGGCGTTCTATGGTGAATCTACAGTGAGTGGAGGTGGTGCCCGTCTTCATATAGATAGTGTGCTTGTGGATAAAATCCCAACTTGCTTTAAGCCGACCGCTCTCGAAGCAAGTGCAATCTTGAAGAACTCCGTACAACTGAGTTGGGTAGCTAATAGTGGTGAGACGGCATGGAAGATCCAGTATAAGAAATCTTCCGAAACCGCATGGCAGACTATTGATGTTACAGAGAATCCATATGTGCTTTCTGGGTTGGAAAGTTTGACCGATTACGATGTGCACGTTGCTGCTGTATGTGATGGCTCTGCTGCAGATGGAACAAGCAAGTATAGCCAGACCATTCATTTCAAGACGGTAGCTGGTGTGCCTTATACTGAGCCGTTCAGTGCATCATCTATGCCTGTCGATTGGTCTACGTATAGAGGATTGTTAAGCGAAATCATGAATAACGAAGCAACGCTTAATTCGGTGGCTACCTCTGCTACTTGGAAAGTAGCGTCCGGCAATGGTGTATTCGCAGGGGAGACGCATCTACTTCTTTTGAATTCAGGTGCAGACTCCAGAGCTTGGGTCGTTTCTCCGGAAATACAATTGGATGATAATGTTCAGCTCTCGTTTGACTTAGCCTTGACTGGCTCGAACAATATCTTGCAGCCGGTTGTTCCTGGTGAGCAAGATGATGACAAGTTTGTAGTGCTCATCAGTACGGATAATGGAGCTAACTGGGGTAAACTCAAGGAGTGGAATAATACCGATTCAGAGAATTCGTACGATGCTATCAGTTGTACTTCAGAAGGTCAAGAGGAAGTATGCAATTTGTCGGCATATGCAGGTCAAAAAGTTAGAATCGCATTCTATGGCGAATCAACTGTTAAGGGAGGAGATAGTTATATCCATATCGGCAATTTGCATGTTGACTACATTCCGGCATGTGAGAAGCCTCTTGGCTTGATTCTATCCGACGTCACGAGTGCATCCGCTACGTTTGAGTGGAATGAAGCTCAGAGCGGTTCGGAACCATGGATTTTTGGTGTTGCTGCTAATCCTGCAGATGATTTCTCACCCGAAGCCGCTGATTTTACTGGTAGTACTTCGGATACGTGGGCAGAGATAGATACTTTGAGAGAAAATACGGATTATATCTTCTTCATCCGTAGAAATTGTGGTGGCGAAATAGCTACACGTCGCTTCCATACCTCTCAAGCCCCGGCTAATTTGCCATATGCAGATGACTTCGAGAGTGGTAATAAGTGGGCATTCAATTGTGGTGGAATGACCAACGCATGGGCATACGGTTCTGCTACCAACAATGGAGGTTCGCATGCATTGTATATTTCTAATGATGGTGGTGCTACTAACGCCTATACATTAAGAAGTGATAACACAGTCGTTTATGCAACCAAGTTATTTGCTTTCGAAGATGGTACTTATACTTTCCAATACGATTGGAAAGCCAAAGGCGAAGGCTCATCAGATTACCTGCGCGTTGTCTTAGTCCCTGCTTCTGTAAATCTTTTTGCGGGTTCGACATTGCCATCAGGTCTGATAAGTAGCGCAGTACCGGCTGGTTGGAAAGCATTGGACGGCGGCACTAAACTCAACTTGAGCAACAATGAGTGGAAGACTGTTAATTTGGAGGTAGAAGTTGCTGCAGGTGAATACAATGTGGTATTCGTATGGCGTAACGATGCTACTGGTGGTTCTCAAACTCCTGCTGCTATTGACAATTTCAGTATCACTCCGACCTTGTGCGCGAGACCTATTGCAGATAGCGTTGCTACGAATATATCAACTCGTTCTATCTTGCTAAAGTGGAAACGTCAAGATAGCGATGCATGGTTGCTCCAATACAAGAACAGTGCAGAGAGTAATTGGACTGCAATCTCAGAGCCTATCGTAACGGATTCTATCCGTATTGAAGGTCTGACGCCGGCTACTTCGTATGACTTCCGTATAGCTGCTTGGTGTGACGTGACAGATCTGGCTACTATCAGCGAATATAGCGCACCGTTTACTGTGCTCACCGCTTGTGAAGCCATTTCTTCTTTCCCGTATAGTGAGAACTTTGATGGTATTGCAGTTGTTCAAGGTTCTTCACCGAGCAAGCGTGTATTACCATTGTGTTGGAATTATATTAATACATCTATCAATAGTAGTAATAATGTTTACCCGACTATATTCAAATATAGTAATTATTATGTCTCGTCACCTAACTCGTTGCGCCTCTACTCTAATTATAGCAGTACGACCAATAAGGATCCGCAAGACGTGTATGCTATACTCCCGGAGATGCTTGGCGTCAATGGATTGCAAATGACATTCAAGGCACGTGCACATCTTACTACAAGCGCATATTCTGCTAAGTTTACGGTTGGAGTGATGACAGATCCGTCCGATACGGCTACGTTCGTAGAGGTTGCTACCTTTGAACCTACTACTACTACCTTCCAGCCATTTGAGGTGAAGTTTAATAGTTATAATGGAACAGGCAGATACATAGCCATCAAGTTGGGAGCAGCAGATGCAATCAAATCCAACCATTGTGTGTTGATAGATGACATGGTTATTGATGAGCTACCTTGCTATGAGGCTTCCGGATTGGCAGTTTCTGACATCACATCCGCAGGTGCTACTTTCTCTTGGAATAGCGAGGTTAATGGAGCTTGGAAATACGCAGTCGCATCTGCTTCTGATGCAGAGCCTGCAGAGGATGCGTTTATTGCTATCGATACCAATGCTATTGTCATTGATACCTTGGCAGAACTTAGCGATTATGTATTCTATTTGAGCCGTGTATGTAAGGATGGATTGAGTCAAAGTATCTCAGTTGCTTTCAGTACTACACAGCAGGTTGCAACTATTCCTTTCGCAGATGACTTTGAGGACGCAAATATGTGGCTGTTTGTCAATGGTACATCTACCAATGCTTGGGCTTATGGACAAGCAACCGCTAATGGTGGTTCGCACGCATTGTACATCTCTAATGATGGCGGAGTAAGCAACGCTTATTCTACTACTGAGGCGGCTATGGTATATGCTACCAAGTTGTTCTTCTTCGAGGAAGGCACCTATGCCTTCAGCTATGATTGGAAGGCTGAAGGGCGAAATAACGAAGATGTTCCGGCAGACTACCTGCGCGTAGCGCTCGTTCCGGCAACGGCTACTTTCCCGGCAGGAATGAAACTTCCTTCTTTCAGTGGTACTAATCTGCCTAATGGTTGGATTGCTCTTGATGGAGGACACCAACTTAATCAAAGTGCAGAATGGCAAACCATCAGTATAGAAGATGTTGCTATCGAAGAAGGTACATACAAGATTCTTCTTGCATGGAGAAACGAATCGACAGATGGCGTAGCAAATACTCCGGCAGCAGTTGACAATTTCACTATCACAAAGAAATCTGTCGCTACCGGAATCAATAGTGCCGCGTCTGCAGACAAACCGCTTAAGTTCATCCGCAATCGTCAGGTATATATCCTTGTTAACGGTGTTATCTACGATATCATGGGACGCAAAGTCGAAGTTAAATAATCTGTCACTCATGTGATATACTGTTCAACTCTGTTGATAAATTCGAGAAGGGCTGCCTCCGGGTAGCCCTTCTTGTTTTCTACCCCTGTCTCCCGTCCCCCCCTCTCCCCTCCTTTAATAGGATACTAATGAATAAATAGAACATTAGCGGCTGTTTTGATGCCATTTTGCTATGACTAAATAACAAAAGTAACACAAAAGTTCCGAAAAAACATCGAAAACTTGCGTATGTTAAAAAAAAACCGTACCTTTG
>JAEEHO010000261.1 GCA_016280845.1 Paludibacteraceae bacterium
CTTCCGTTATTTATCAAATGAAAGAAGGAACTTTCTCTGTCACCAATGATAAAGAATATTTTATGATAAAAGAAGGTTCCTGGGGTGACTATTATGCAGCAAGAGTGGAATTATGGTATAAGCCTATATCAGGAGGAGAACCTCAACTTCTAAATACTGCAATATACAAAATAGAAGGATGGTCGAGATAGTCTTTATATGAAAGCGAAGTGGGTGAGTATAGTAGATGAGTTGCGGGGAAAGATGGATGAGAGACATTATGTGAGGCGGATTCCCGGAAATAATGAATGGGGTGCTGTGTGCAGTAAGCCGGAGTTGAGCAAGAAGACAAAGAAAGCAAAATCGGAACATCCAACGGCGAGGCGGTTTGCAGAACTTATGGCAGAGACGAAAACTATTATGCATGATCCGGCAAGAAAGGCAGAATGGCAAGCACGATATGAGGAAGCAGTAAAGAAGGCGAGAAAGTATAACAAGCCCATACAAGGCAGGTTGTACGATTATATAAAACACGAGTTAAGCGAGGAAAGAAAAGGATGATGTGCCGTAGATGTCAGGGTAACGTCATAGAGAGCATCCGATGAGCAACCGATCAGCAACCGATGAGCATCCGATGGAGACAAATGGAATGCCAATGGAAAACTAATGGGTGGCAAATGGAAACGAATAACTCGGCAACGGAGGTGCCGAGCACAAGACACCGCGAGGAGAAGGAGATGGAGACGGAGAGGATAAGCGGGGAGAAACTCTCGACAACGGAGATGCCGAGCCCAAGACACCGATGAGAGAGCCTCGCTCGCAAAACTCGCGAGCACAGAACAACAGATGACGGAGAAGTAATAATAAGGTATTAAACACACAAAAACATAGTGACAGATACTGATCATGCATACAAAGAAGTAATCCATTCAATGCAACGGAGATGCGAGGGATGGGATTACAAAGGACGAGGAATATATATGCTCACACTCGTTGTGCATGACAGAGAACCGTTACTATGCATGATGGAAGGGGACGAAACCAATGTACGCGTAGTACTGACTGAAGTAGGGCGCGCCGTGTTAGAAGAGACAATGCGTATCCCAGAACTCTATCCACAAATACGAGTTCTATGCAAGCAGATTATGCCAGACCACCTGCACTTATTGCTATTCGTAGAAGAACGATTGCCTGTGCATTTGACATCTATTGTTAGCGGATTCAAATTAGGATGCAACAGAGGGTATTGGACTTCGCTCGCAAAACTCGCGAACACAGGACAACGTGAAGACTTATCCACACATACAGCGGTGTCATGTGCTGCCGATTTCTGTGAGGCAGAAAAAACAACCACACAAACAAGAAAGATCGGACTTTGGGCAGACGGGTATCACGACCGCATATTGCTTCATAGAGGGCAGTTGGATGCTTTGGTACATTACATTAAAGATAATCCTCGCCGTTTTATACTCAAACGGGCAAAACCGGAGTTATTCAAGATACGACAACATTTGCAAATAGCAGGTATGACCTTTACTGCAATGGGTAATATATTCCTTGCTGATTATCCGCAAAAGGCTGTGGTACAATGTTCGCGAAAATTACACCAAACCGAAATAGATGCAAAGAAAGTTGATTGTCTAAACGAGGCAGCGAAAGGGACGGTTTTTGTTTCTGCGGCTATCTCCGAAGGCGAAAAACAGATATGCAGGGCTATACGAGAATCCGGTTATCCACTAATTGTCCTTTTGGAGAAGGGTTTCCCGAAGCCGGAAGACCAGAACTACAAGTATTTCAAGCCGCAAGGTGTGTATTTTGAGGCTTGTGCCACAGGAAAGTTACTACTATTAGAACCGGCTAAGGAACTATTTGAACAAGCAGAAATAGAGACAGAGGTGATGTCAAAGGCAGGAGATATACCTCACGAGTCGCTACGATATAGGTTTTTGGCACTCAATTCCATCGCGGAAAGAATATGCGGAGTAGAAAACTCGGCAACGGAGGTGCCGAGCACAGGACAACGAGAAGAATAAATAGAATTTAAATGACTAAAATGCAGATACCGTTTATAAAAATGCATGGATTGGGGAATGACTATGTTTACATAGATTGTTTCCAAGCAGAGACTGCGGAACTATTGGCAAAAATAGATTTGCCGGAATTGGCACGCCGCGTGTCCGACCGCCATACAGGCATCGGAGCAGACGGACTGGTGCTGATCGTTCCGTCGATGGTCGCAGATGCCCGAATGCGCATGTTTAATGCCGATGGCAGCGAAGCACAAATGTGCGGAAATGCCATTCGTTGCGTTGGCAAATATCTATACGAAAGCGGACTGAAAGCCCAAACACATTTGGTAATAGAAACTCTTGCCGGCAACCGAACATTGGAATTGCAGGTGAAGAGTGGAGTGGTGGAGCAAGTGACAGTAGATATGGGGCAACCGCGTATTGCACAAGACCAATTGACCATGAACGGAAAAACGATGTCGTTCGTATCCGTCAATATGGGCAATCCGCATGCCATCTTCTTTCGCGACACCATGCCGGATACGAACGAAGTGGCAACCATAGGCAAACAGATTGAGAAGAATCCGCATTTCCCGGAAGGAACGAATGTGGAGTTTGTTTGCGTACGAAACGAGAAAGAAGTGGATATGCGTGTGTGGGAACGCGGAACCGGAGAAACAATGGCCTGTGGCACAGGTGCTTGCGCGACCGGAGTGGCTGCTATGGAACTCGGCAAAACCGAAAGAGAAGTAACTGTACACTTGCTTGGCGGCGATTTGCATATCCGTTGGGACAAGCAGAATAATGTATATATGACAGGAACAGCCACGGAAGTATTTCGTGGAACGTATAATTGGGAGAAATAAGAATGAATATCAACACAGACTTGCAACAATTGAAGGGTAGTTATCTGTTTACAGAGATTGTCAACCGCACCAAGGCTTATCAAACCGCACATCCCGAAGCCCGAATACTGCGTTTGGGTGTCGGCGATGTGACTCGTCCGTTGCCAAAGCCGATCATTGATGCTATGCACAATGCCGTGGACGAATTGGCGAGCGCAGAGACATTTCGCGGCTATGGACCGGAAGAAGGATATGAATGGCTGCGAGAGGCTGTCGTGGAGAATGATTATCGTCCGCGAGGCGTGGAATTGGAAGCAAGCGAAGTGTTTATCTCCGATGGCGCAGGTAGCGATTTGGGCAACCTGAGCGAACTATTCACTCAAGCCAACAGAGTGGCCATATTGGATCCGTCGTATCCGGCCTATGTAGATACCAGCAAAATGGCCGGAAGAGAGATTGTTTTTCTGCCGAGTCAAGCAGAAAACGGCTTTGTGCCGGAATTGCCGAAAGAGCAGGCAGATCTGATTTATCTCTGTTTCCCGAATAATCCGACAGGTGCCGTTCTGACGCGTGAGCAGTTAAAAATGTGGGTGGACTATGCACGTGAGCACAAGAGCATCATCATTTATGATGGCGCTTACGAGTGCTTTATCGAAGATGAGGATATACCGCATTCCATCTATGAGATTCCCGGCGCGAAAGAAGTGGCAATAGAAGTGCGCAGTTATAGTAAAATAGCGGGATTCACATCCGTTCGTTGCGGATATACCGTTGTTCCCAAAGCGACAGGATTGCAAGCCATGTGGATGCGCCGCCAATGCACCAAATACAACGGAACATCCTATATCGCCCAACGTGCGGCATTGGCCACTTATACGCCGGAAGGCAAAGCCGCTACCCGCGCAAACGTAGATTACTACAAAGAGACGGCCAGAATACTGATGGACGGTTTGCGCAAGATGGGTTACGAAGTATATGGCGGTAAGAATGCGCCATACATTTGGTGTCGCGTTCCATAAGGATACACTTCCTGGTCATTCTTCGACTATCTGTTGAACAACTGCCAAGTGGTTTGCACTCCGGGCGCAGGATTCGGCCCTGCAGGCGAAGGATACGTGCGATTCTCCGCTTTCTCGCCACGAGAAGCATGTGAGGAGGCACTACAGAGAATGAAATCAATGTAGGGCATTAGGTAGACTACGAACTGACGCTCTAAACTCAAAAGTTCGCTTTTTTGTTTGTGTCTCTTGCACATATCAAAAAAAAGCAGTAATTTTGCAGCCGCAAAAGTTTAACAAAAACGCAGTTATAGAGCATTTTTATAAAATGCTTAGTTATGCTTTCGTTGTTCAGCAAAGTACAAGGGGCACGATAGCATGTCAAAGTTTTAATACTATTAATCCTATAGGTACTTCTTAAACGTAGAATTTATAGAAGTGCCCTATGGTAATCCAATAACGAAAATGGAAATATCTCTACGTGCACAATCGATGCCGGAAAGCCCGATTCGCAAACTAGCTAGGTATGCTGATGAAGCTAAATTGGCGGGCGTCCACGTTTATCATCTGAATATCGGTCAGCCGGATATTAAGACTCCTCCACAAGCTCTGGAGGCGGTTAAAAACTTTACTCCTGAAATATTGGAGTACTCGCC
>JAEEHO010000026.1 GCA_016280845.1 Paludibacteraceae bacterium
AATTCGGTAAGGTCTGTTTCTTACGGTTACAATGCAAGTCTTGGTGAATCCACCATCAGCGGCAGTTCCGGTGATAGTAGTATAACCTGCAGAGATACCGGTAACTACGCCATTATTGTCAACTGATGCAATGCTTGGATTGCTGGAAACCCACGTAACTTCTTGATTGCGGTATCTGTAGGGTGCAACGACATAAAGCAACTGTCGGGTCTCAGTAAGATCCAGTTTCATTCTATCTTGAACAAGAATGAGATCCTCTTTGTTAACCGGTGTGACAATATCTGGGTTGCTTGCTGTACCGCTGCATGATGTACTATAGTTAGTGTAAGAGCCATCTTCAGTCAATATGGTTATTGCACTCACGTACGCGCGCTTTTGTTTGACGCTGGTAGCTATTTTGATAGTGTCACTTACTACCGATTCCTTAGCTATAAACTCAAGATCAGTTCCCGGAGCCTGTGCCGTACCGATTAAGGAACCTCCGGCCATAACGCGGATACGACATTTGCTGTCATCTTTGAACTGAGTTGTGCTTACAATGACTTTTTTGATAGCGACAGGCTTATCCAGAGTGAGCGTCATCCAACCGGTAGGCTTCGTAGCACCCATAATGACGCCATCCTTACCCAAGAAAAGGTTATTTCCCTTAAACGCTTGGAAACCGATATTGTCGTAAACCATCAGTGAATCCATCAAACCGGAAACATCCAGATTAGTGCCATCGGCTACGTATTTATTGAATTTAACAGAGGCAACTTCTTTCAAAGCATTAGAGTGCTCTGCATATACGGCATAATATGTTGCATTGTTATTTATTATATCACAATCCTTAACCAATTCAGGTTCGGTGTTAGTTGCTTCTACCTCTGTCGCGCTCCAACCTACGAACACGCGACCGTTGCTGCACGATGCAGGTTTGCCACTCGGGAGAACCACTCTATTGGTTAGTGCTGTGTTGCGAGCAAATTCCTGTCCTTGTGCCAGCCATGTTACTTGGGTTATAGCGATAGGGTCGGTCAGTGTATGTTTAACTTCTTTACCGGATGTTTTGTCCTTTATGTCAGAAAGTGAAACAGTGTTGTCGAATTTGTAGTAGTTGTTGTCGTCAGCGAAAAATACTCCTTGGAATCTGTATTTTCCGTTAGCGGTGCAACTGATATTAAACCAACCGGATTTAGAAGTGATGGTTTCTTTGTTGTTGTAATCAGCTTCCGTAAGCCATCCTGTTATTTTGGTGCCATTCCCAATCTCGTAAAAGCCGGCAATCTTCCAGTTGACGGCATCTGCGTTAAAGCAGAAATACATGTATGGATAATAACTTGCTTCTGGTCCTTTCAATACAATTTCGAAGTTATGTGGTTCGCCGGTAACGTATTTTCGGCTATCTACGCCCTTGCTGAAATTAAGAGTTATTGTATCCGAACTTGCTCCGTCTCCGGTAACGGTGACGTTACATGTAGCCGTATAACCACCGTCTGCACTCTTGACAGTGATGACGGTAGAACCTCCGGAAAGAGCGGTTACTTTTCCTTCGTTGCTGACAGTAGCAACGTTCTCGTTGCTCGAACTCCAGTACATACCATGGCTGGAAGCGTTGCTCGGAGTGATTGTAGCAGTGAGAGTCTTAGTTTTGCCCGGTTTGAGGGTAAGACTGGATTGATCCAAAAATATACCGGTAACGAGAGTCGGATTGTGGTCCGGCTCCAAACCATACCAAAAGGAGATGTCTTTAGCGAATCCGCCTGCTGCCTCGTTACCACCGATACCCTGCTCATCAGGATCAAGCGTTGTGAGAACGAAATAACCGTCGCTTTTACCGCCCCAACCCCAGTTGATGTGGTACAAAATTTGGCCATTGAAGTCTTTCATACCGTCGCAAACAAATGCGTGAGCGCTTCCTTCTCCGCTGCGTGGAGCTCCACCCATCATGACAGGACGACCGGCATGCAGGTCAAGCGAGAAATATTTGGCAATGGAATCAAAGCCAAAATTATTACTATATTTATAGTGATTTATGGCCTTGTAGCGGAAGTGATTAATCATTCCATCTCCTGCCTTATGACCGGAAGAACCGCTACCGCCTACTGAGTAGCCTCCGTAGTCCATGCTGCAGACAACGCCCACGTGATAGTTCAGCAGTGCAACTGCGTCAGCTTGTTCCTGGGTGTATAATGGTTCACCAGTATCCTTGTCTTTTTGATACTTAGCCAATATGTTGTCCCAGTCGTAAGTGGCTGCACCGAAATTGGCATACAAGACGGTGTCGAAACCTGCGATAGGATGATGAACGGTCTCATCGTAGTCATATTTGTTGTTCCATACATAACTGTACTCACCGATACCTTGTGCCGGCCATTTCCAGAAACGCATGACCATAGCAGCAGCCGTTGCCACACATCCTGTAGCACTACGAGAGTCATCGTAGCGGTCGATAGGGCACATGTCGTTCCATGGACTGTCTTGATTCCATTTGATTCCCTCTATGTCCAAAAGTGGTTCAACATCGGTTTCGCTTGCTTTTGCACGACGTGGTGCGTTCGCACGTTGTGCTTTCTGCTCATCCGACAGAGGTCGTGCTTTGGCAATGCGCTCTGCATAGTAATCCATCATGAAGGCTACGTTCTCCTTTGTGCCGTCAAACGTACCTTCGTC
>JAEEHO010000262.1 GCA_016280845.1 Paludibacteraceae bacterium
CGTGCCATTATGGCTAATAAAAAGATATTTGTAATTTGTCAATGCCTGTTGGTTATTGCGTTGTGCGCCAATGCACAGACGCCGTTCGACGAAGCGAATACGGCTTATGCCGAAGGACGTTACGATGACGCTGCATCGCTCTACCAGGCGCTGATTGATGAGACGCCGGACGCTGTCGTTTATTACAATCTGGGCAATGTGCGCTATAAGCAGGGCGAGTTGGCACAGGCTATCTTGTGCTACGAACGCGCACTGCGTTTGCGTCCCAACTATCAGGATGCCAAATACAACCTGCAGTTTGCCCAAAGCCGTATCACGGATAATATCCCCGAACAGGATTTCTTCCTCTCGGATTGGGCTCGCACTATTCGCAATAGTCTGAGTGAACCGACATGGATGTGGATGTCTATCGGCCTCTTCACATTCATGCTGATAGCATTGCTGCTCTTCCTGCTCGGCCGTACGGTCTGGGTGCGCAAGACCGCATTCCATGTAGCATGGTTGGCACTGCTGTTCTCAGTCATATCGGGCATCAATACCGCTTCGTTGGATCGCCGTGACAAGCTGCGCAACGAGGCCGTCATCACCCAGGGCGTAGTCAATGCCAAATCCGCACCGGACCGTTCCGGAACGGATCTGTTCTCCGTGCACGAAGGAACGAAAGTGACCATCCGCGAGACTATCGGCGAATGGGCCAATATACGTGTTGGCAGCAACCAGGGATGGATTCGTCTCCAATGCCTCGAACGCATTTGATAATGCATTTGATAATCTAAAAACGCGAGTTTCCCAACCCGCGTTTTTTCTTTCTTTTATTGCCCCGTTTGAGAGACGGCTTCTTTACCTGTTCTACTCTCAAAATGTGACAATTGTCATCCTGAACAAAGAATTTTGTCACTTTTTATCGCAAATCTTTGCATATTTCAAAAATAAATTGTACCTTTGCAGCCTAAAGTTGCAAAGACATGACAAACAGCACGGATATATTCTCTTTAGAAAGTACCCTATCGGCATTCTTTGATTGCGTTACCAAGAGCAATCAAATAGTGTCTAGGGCTCCCTTCTTACAAGCGATGACGTCTATCTTTTACGGTCAAACAACTACATTGGTAATCCCGTTTGCCTTAGATGACGATTCAACGGCAAAGGTAATCAACCAGTTGAAAGGGCACCTTACAACTAATTGTCCGGACACGCTACAATTGCTTAACATGCCGCTGACTTACTTGCTTGACGAGTTGATATGTAACATTCAACAGCACGCACAAGCGGACAAGGGCTATGCGTATCTTATGTACAACAAGGCTGCTAAGACAATTGAGATTCTTATTGCTGATTTCGGCATTACGATTTATGGCAGTTACGTAGCCGCGCAGAAGCACCTTGACAAATTGGGTGATAGCGATGCCGAGGCGCTTAATCTTGCGCAAAATGGTTATTCTGTAAAGAACTTGCCGGATACGGAAAATCGAGGATATGGAATCTCGTCGAATATGAAGATGGTAGTAGATGGTTTGCATGGGGAATTTGCGGTGCTTTCCGGTAATGCACTGATGTTGCAAGTACCGAACAAGCGAGCTATTCTTGCCTTACCACCGGAGATAGACTTTAAAGGTACAATGATCATGGTTCGCATCCCTGCACAAGTACCAAATGATTTTAACCTTTATAATTATATGAGTTAGTATGAAACAGATTATCAATATACAAGAGCAATACGGCGCTGAATTACACACGCGCCAGATGATGGAGCGTTTGGCCGCTTCGCTAGACCCTACCAACGAATATCTATTAGATATGAGTGGTGTGGAGCAAATCTCACGTTCAGCGGCAGACGAACTCTACAATCTCACACATAGCAACATGCATGTGGACTTGATCAACCTTGAGCCGTTTGTGGAAAAAATGCTCTCTGCCGTTACCAAAGGCCGTTTCTTGCCGCGTCAACACTCGGCAGGCGACATGCCTATTATCCATTGTGCCACAATTGGCAGCGTCCAGCGCCAACTAATGGCAAAATAACCCATCGTCCTCTCCCGGACGTTAAACCCGGAGAACGCTGAGGTCGACAGCGTAAAAAAGCGATTACATAATAAGGCGTTTATTGGCGCTTGTTTTGGTACATCGAAATCCGGAAAATTTCAATCCCCAAAACAAGATAGTACAATAAATGTCCTCGTGGATATGTTGTATTCGGTCCTCGCCCGCATCGGGCGGGAGGGTTGAGCATATCGGGCGTGGGCGTTATTGTTTATTCTTGGATTAGGGTCATTTCCGGAACCTCGATGTAGAGAATGAGCGTGAATAATGTTCGCGCTTTTTTGTATCTGTGTATATTAACCCTCTAAAAGTTGCGCCCGACACGGATTAGGGAAAAGATTATGAAAAGGAAAATATTTATTCTTTTACTCGCGTTTGTCGCAAACGTAGATGCAATTATTGCTTCAAAGATTCAAGTAAGTGGGGTATGGTATAATCTTGAGGACCAAAATTTAACGGCAAGCGTCACGTTTGGCAGATCGGACTATCAAGGCAATGTTACTATCCCTTCATCAGTTACGTATAATAACAAGGACTATAGCGTCACAAGCATTGAAAGACACGCTTTTTATTATTGCAAAGGATTGACCTCAGTAACAATTCCCAATAG
>JAEEHO010000263.1 GCA_016280845.1 Paludibacteraceae bacterium
CCGCGGTCATCCGACTCTGCGCGGGCAATCTCTTCGAAGTTGTTGCTGTTCAGTATAGCGCGAATCGAATCGATCTCTGCTTTCTTGGCTGCAGCAATACTATCGGTCTTCTTGATTTGCTCCGGATCAGCGTCGTTGGCACGAGGAACCATCTTCATGATGTGACGTGCCTGTACCTCCTGGTGATCGCGTTCCTCTTCTACCAAGAGGATGTGCCATCCGTATTGTGTACGGAACGGTTCGCTCACCTGACCGATCTCGGTGTTATAGACTGCACTCTCCAACGGATAGACGTAACGGAACGGAGTGATCCATCCCAGTTCGCCGCCGTTCTCGCTTGCACTCGGATCAGTGCTGACCTCGCGTGCTACAGCATAGAAATCTTCCTTCGGCATCTGCTTGGTAATGGTCTTTTTGCCTTTCTTGGTCTCAACTGTCTTGCCTGTCGTTACACGGATACGAGCGTCAAGGATTTTGTTCAGCGCTTCAGCCGACTCTTCCTCGCTCGCGCTGCGCGGGCATTGTATAGCAATATGTGCGGCGCGGCGGTCCTTGGACATATGACGCCAACTCATCTCAACCAGGCTATCAATGGCTTGCTGGTCTTGCAGATATTTAGGAGTGGCTTGTGCGCGGTAGCCTTTCAGTTCTTTTTTGAAACTCTCTGTGGTATCGATGCCTTGTGCTTCGGCTTCAGCCACTTTCAGTTTGAAGTTGATGAACATATCCAGATATTCGTCCATTGTCTTCGGATCAACGGCACCAGCCTGGTTGTTCTTTTCGTAGATGTAAAGGAATTCCTCAGCGCTGATGGCCTTGCCGTTGATGGTCATCAGGGTTTCCTTCTGTGCCATTGCTACGAGGCTCACAGCCATCATAGCGCAAAACAAAATACTTTTTTTCATTGTGTATCTATTCGTTATATATTTAATACGTGTCCGTTCATTTGTGTGTTACACACAAATTGCGTGCAAAGGTACAACAAAAATTGCACATATGCAAATTTATGTGTATTTTTTTTGAAGAAAAAAAGTGTGAGTACAAGTTTTCAAGCAGTTAGCGAAATAGGAAGGCGTGGGAGAAGATGCTTCTTTTGGCTTGTAGTAAGTACAAAAAAAGTATATATACTATGTATATATAGTATAAGAGGCATTTTTGTGCGTTAGGGCAGGCTGATCATATGGTGATCCTATGGTAATCCTATGGTGATCCTATGGTAAGGGTTCGATAGTGACTCGAGCCCCTCTTCTGATTACCTCTTCATCCATGTAGCATGTTAACCTTACTACAATTTGTTCGAAAAATAACATAATATTTGCATATATGAAAAAAATGTAGTAATTTTGCGGGCTAAATGAAAAATACATATGATCGGAGATACGATTGACGCACAAAAAGCAGCTGAGGCAAAGAAACTGATGCAAGACGCTCAGCACGTAGTTATTTTTACACATATGGGACCCGATGGCGATGCTATGGGTTCATCGCTCGCAATATGGCATTTCCTAAAGGCGAATGGCGAAGGAGAAAAGGATGTAACAGTGATAGTGCCAAATGCATTTCCGAGTTTCTTGGCATGGTTGCCCGGCGCAGACCAAGTGCTGGTTTTCGAACAACAACCTGACGTGTGTGCAGCACGAATAGCCGAAGCAGATTTGTGTATATGTTTGGATTTCAACGACCCGAAACGTATCGCGCAAGCGTCTGATCATCTGGTGCAAAATCCATGTCCGAAGATATTGATTGACCACCATTTGGATCCGACGGATTTTGCTACAGTAACCATCTCTCATCCCGAGGCGTCGTCCACTTGTGAACTGGTGTATAAGGTGCTGTCAGCATTCAGCATTCAGCCATCAGGTGCTTCCGAGCACTCCGAAATAGGCCTTCAGATAGCAACGTGCATCTATACCGGACTGATGACCGATACGGGTAATTTTTCGTACAACAGCAATAATCCCGAACTCTATGAAATCATCGCAGCCTTGATGCGTGCGGGTATACAGAAGGACCAGATATACGATCGCGTTTTCAATCAATCAACAGAGGACAGAGTACGTCTGACAGGCTATAGTCTGTATCGCAAAATGCGTCTTTATTCGGAGCATCATTTGGCGCTGATAACATTGTCGATAGACGAACTGAAGCAGTTCAATTACAAACAAGGCGATACCGAAGGTATCGTCAATATGCCTTTGCAGATGGAGGATATTTTCTATTCGGTCTTTATGCGCGAGCAGGAACCTAAGCCCGGAACGACAAAAAATGTGGTAAAGATATCGTTCCGTTCGCAGGGTGACCGACCGGTTAATATCATGGCGGGCGATGTGTTCCGCGGAGGTGGACATATGAACGCTGCCGGAGGCGAGTATTACGGCTCGATACAAGCAGCAGCCGGCCTCTTTTTGCGTGAGTATCCCAAGTATTTGAAGAAAGAGTAGGGAGAAACACAACACAAAAGAATCGAAATATTACGTAATAGTATGTTTTGCAACACGTTTTTATAAAATAGAACGTAAAAAGTTTGCATATGTCCGGAAATTATAGTAATTTTGCAA
>JAEEHO010000264.1 GCA_016280845.1 Paludibacteraceae bacterium
AACCAGTATATCCACAGCCATCGGACTGCGTGTGTCCTGCATGCCGATGAACCAACCTTTGAAGGCCATCAGACTAAGTGTAGCCGGTGCTGCCCATATACGGATGAAGAAATAGTGGCGCGCCACATTCTCCACTTCTGCAGAACAAGGCACTAGCGCCAGCACAGCCTCGACAAACAGCCATTGCATGGCCCAAATGGCCAAACTGGCCGCAAGTGCTATGATCATGCTTTGACGCAACAGCATAGCGCACTCGGTGCGTTTACCTGCACCTAAAGCCTGCGCCGTCAAACCGCTTGTTCCGACACGAAGAAAACCAAAGTTCCAGTATAGCAAGTCAAAGAGCATCGTGCCTATGGCTATACCGCCGATGGCACTAATATCACTGATGTGACCCACGATAGCCGTGTCCACCAGACCCACAAGAGGTATGGTGATATTCGCCAATATACTCGGCACGGCCAAACGTAAGATCTCTTTGTTCATAGTTATTCTTTTTTCTTTTTAAAGAAAATTAGGCATATAAAGTAGTTTATCACACCACCGATGAAGATGACCAACAGACTGATATAATCATCGCGCCACGAAGGCAACAGTCTGATCATCAACGGCAACAAACAGAACTGAACTACGATGTTGATCGCGCGCGAAAGGAGAAAACCGCCGGCATTCTTCTTGTTCGGACGCGTGCCAAAGGTATAATAATTGGACATCAGATAGTTAGGTATCATCTCCAATATAAACCCGATGGCAAAAGCCACATAGTATAGTGTCAGTCCTTTTTCCGGCTGTCCGAGCGCCCATAATGCAGCCATGAAGAACCAAGTCTGCAATATGGACCCCGAAAAACCGACTATCATAAAACGCACGGCGCTCCGTGGTTTATCTGACAGATAACTGGTAGGTAATTTCATTATTTCAATGCTCCCATCAACTCTTCCATTGCGGCGTTGAGACCGTTCACATCGCGGCCGCCTGCCGTTGCCATCCATGGCTGACCGCCGCCACCGCCTTGTATATGTTTAGCGGCCGACTTGATCATAGCACCAGCGTTTTTGCCGGCATCTACCAACGGTTGGCTCAAGAAGACTGCAATCGTCGGCTTGCCTTCGCACTCGGTAGCAGCTACAACGGCAAACTTGACATCGGTGAACTTACCGCGCAGCAGCGGCATCACGCCACGCAACATATCCGGATTGGCTTCGCCTTGGATGCGTACCAGTTTGATATCGCCGAAGTCC
This sequence comes from Paludibacteraceae bacterium, assembly GCA_016280845.1. Taxonomy (GTDB): domain Bacteria; phylum Bacteroidota; class Bacteroidia; order Bacteroidales; family Paludibacteraceae; genus Colicola. Next base: position 1,242 of record JAEEHO010000264.1, read on the forward strand.
TCGGCACGAGCTATCAGTTCGTCACGATAGTGCTCAATCTTCTCTGCCATGAACTGCTCGATCTGCTTCTTCAGACCTGCGTTCTCATCGATAGACTTATGGATAGCACCGGCTAAATCCGGAGCATTGTTGAACAATGCACGTAGGCTGTTCAGCATATCCTGTGCAGCATAATACAGTTCGTCAGCCTTAGCCGCAGTAACGGCCTCGATACGACGCACACCGGCAGCAATACTGGTCTCCATTAGAATACGCACGCTACCGATACGACCGGTAGAAGAAACGTGACAACCACCACAGAGTTCCACCGACGGACCGTACTTGATGACACGCACATCGTCGCCGTATTTCTCGCCGAAGAGTGCCATTGCGCCCATTGCTTTAGCCTCTGCAATAGGTGTATGGCGACTTTCCTCCAGATGCAAATCCTGACGGATCAGTGCGTTAGCCAATTGTTCTACCTTGCGCAATTCTTCCGGCGACACTTTCTGGAAGTGCGAGAAGTCGAAACGCAGACTTTCCGGAGTAACCAAACTACCCTTTTGCTCTACGTGCTTGCCGAGCACCTCGCGCAACGCGTAGTGTAAGATGTGCGTAGCCGAGTGGTTGCACATGATTGCCTGACGACGCTCTGCATCAACAGTAGCCGTCAATTCGCCCTCAATATTCTGCGGCAACTCAGTCATGATATGCACAGGCAGATTATTCTCGCGCTTGGTGTCAATAATACGAATATCAGCAAGAACACCGGTATCGCCTACTTCGCCACCCATTTCTGCATAGAACGGAGTCTTACTCAGCACAACTTGGAAGTAGTCTTTACCCTTCTGGCTAACCTTGCGATAACGCAGTACTTGGGTTGTGCAGCTCAGTTCATCGTAGCCGACAAACTCGGTATCACCTTCGCGGAGAACCACCCAGTCTCCCAAATCCTGCTTATTAGCAGTACGACCCATTTCCTTCTGATGCTCGAGCGCCTTGTTGTATTCCTCTTCGTTGGTGGTGAAGCCATTCTCACGAAGAATGAGTTCGGTCAAGTCGAGCGGGAAACCGTATGTATCTTTGAGTGTGAATACATCCACACCGCTAATCTCTGTTTTGCCGGCTTTCTTAGCCTCGTCCATCAGCTTGTCGAGCAAACCGATACCCTTGTCTAGCGTGCGAAGGAATGCTTCTTCCTCACTCTTGATAACCGGAACAATCTGCGCCTGTTGTGCTTTGAGTTCCGGATATGCTTCGCCGAGATCCTCGATCAGTTGCGGTACCAGTTGATAGAGGAATGCCGAACGCATATTGAGGAACGTGTAGCCGTAACGTACCGCACGACGGAGAATACGACGGATGACATATCCCGCCTTCTCGTTAGATGGCAACTGACCGTCCGTGATAGCAAATGCGATAGTACGGATATGGTCTGCAATAACGCGCATTGCTATATCGTTTTTCTCATCCTTGCCATACTCGCAGCCACAGATAGCACCAATCTTCTTCAACATCGGCTGGAACACATCGGTATCGTAGTTAGAGGTCTTGCCTTGGATAGTACGGACAAGACGCTCAAAGCCCATACCTGTATCAATCACCTTCTTTGCCAGCGGCTCCAACGATCCGTCAGCCTTGCGGTTGAATTGCATGAAGACGATATTCCAAATCTCAATCACCTGCGGATGGTCTTTGTTGACCAACTCACGGCCAGGCACTTTGGCACGTTCCTCTGCCGAGCGGCTGTCTACGTGAATCTCTGAGCATGGACCGCAAGGACCCGTATCACCCATTTCCCAAAAGTTATCGTGCTTGTTACCGTTCAGGATATGGTCTGCAGGCAAATGCTTTGCCCAAATAGAAGCAGCCTCGTTATCACGCTCCAGGCCTTCTTCTTTTGATCCCTCAAATACTGTAGCGTACAGATTAGCCGGATCTATCTTGAGTACATCTACGATATACTCCCACGCAAAATCAATGGCTTCTTGCTTGAAATAATCGCCGAACGACCAGTTGCCGAGCATTTCAAACATGGTGTGGTGGTAGGTATCGTGGCCTACTTCCTCCAAGTCGTTGTGCTTACCGCTGACGCGCAGACACTTCTGGCTATCAGCCACACGCGGATATTTGATAGGATCGTTGCCGAGAATGATACCCTTCCACGGGTTCATACCGGCATTGGTAAACATAAGAGTCGGGTCATCTTTGATGACCATCGGAGCCGAAGGAACCACCTGATGTCCCTTCGATGCCATAAAGTCCAAGAAGGACTGTCGAATTTCTTTACTTGTCATATATATGATTAACGTTTTATGCTATTGTTTCTTGTCCCTCGCCGGCAGAATGATTAAATCGATTACCTCCGGTGGTTGTCTTGAAGTCGATGAACTCGCGGCGCGGACGACCCTCTTTGTCCTCACGCTCAATGAACGGCAGCGGATTGGCACGCAGTTTGTCGTATTCGGCACGCGTGCGCAACACATCCAGGGCCATATAGAGCGCATTGCGCATACTGCTGGCGTCTGCCTGATTCTTGCCCGCTATATCATAGCCCGTTCCGTGGTCCGGCGATGTACGAACTACGCTCAAACCGGCTGTATAGTTAACACCTGACATATCCAATGTCTTGAACGGAGCCAGGCCTTGGTCATGATACATGGCCAACACGGCGTCGAAATGGTTGTAATGGCCGGTGCCGAAGAAACCGTCCGATGCATATGGACCAAACGCCCAAATACCTTGGTCATTGGCCTTCTTGATTGCCGGTGCAATAATCTCTTGTTCCTCTTTGCCCAACAAACCTGCATCACCCGCATGAGGATTAAGCGCCAACACAGCGATACGCGGTTTCTCTAACACAAAATCACGTTTAAGCGACTCGTTCAGCAAGTTCAGTTTGGCTAGGATATTCTCTTCGGTTATCTGACTCGGTATGTCAGCAATGGCCACATGGTTGCACACCAACGCCACGCGCAGACCGCCGCTAACCAGCATCATCAGCGAATTAGGTCCGAACTGCTTAGCCAAATACTCGGTATGGCCGCCTTTAAGTGCCTCTTTGTTAATTGGCGAAGTCAACAATGCATGTACCTTACCTTCCTTTAGGTCACGGCATGCACGTTCCAACGATGCCTTGGCTGCTTTGTTGGCCTCCGGTGTTGCTACGCCGAACTGCACCGGCAGGTCATCGGTATAGCATGTGATCATATTGAGACGCCCGTCTTTGGCTGTTGACGCATCCTCTATGCTATTCCACTGGATATTACGATGGTCCTCATCCAATGTCTGAATGTGATGTTTGGCTACAACGGCATTGCCATAGATGACCGGTCGGCAAATCTCAAAGATATGCGACTCGAGCAAAGCCTTGATAATCACTTCGTATCCCACGCCGTTGGTATCACCGGCAGTTATTGCGATAATTGGTTTCATTATGGTTGTTTAATATCTTTCGTTATGTATTTTTTCGTAGTGTAGTTGTTCGAGATCAAACGGCTTTTTCTCCTCGTCTTTGTAGCCAAGCGAGATAACGCAGAGTACGGTGCGGTCTTCGGGAATTGCACACAATTCGCGCAGCAGATCCTCTGCTCCTTCACGCTGATACACCTGGCACCAACAAGCACCTAAACCTTGTTCTGCGGCAGCCAACAATATATTCTCTGCCGCAATAGCTCCGTCAATCGCCCATGTGTCGCCCAGCGTTGTGTCCAGCGCTATGACAATAGCCGTCGTAGCTGTCTCGAACATACCGCTTCCATAAGTACGGCATGCCTGCATAGCGCGCAGTTTCTGTTCGTCACGCACGACGATAAACTCCCACGGACAAGTGCGATGACCTGACGGCGCCATCAGCGCACAGCGCAACAGATAATCTATTTTCTCTTGCTCAACAGGCTGCGCAGTATATTTGCGAACCGATCGCCGCAGTTGGCATAATTGCTCAAACGTATCCATACTCCTTATTTATATTACTGCTCCGCCAAACGTAGATTGATGCGTTGACGAGCCATATCTACTTCCTCTACGCAAACCATCACATGTTGCTGCAAAGCCAACGGCTTATGGTTGCGAAGTTGCGATATATGCACCAATCCGTCGCGGTGAACACCTAAATCAACAAATGCGCCAAACGCACAGAGATTAGTCACAACGCCCGGCAACACCATGCCGACTTGCAGATCCTCGATCGTGTGCACATGGTCGTCAAAATGGAATTCCTCAGCCTGACCACGAGGGTCACGTCCCGGCTGTGCCAATTCGTGCATAATATCCTTTAGCGTAGGCAGACCCACTTCGTCATTCACATAGCGCTCAATCTTTATCTGTTGACGTTTCTGTTCGTCGTGAATCAGGTCGCTCACAGTGCAGTTGATATCCTTAGCCATTCGTTCTACCAATGCATATCGCTCAGGGTGAACGGCCGAATTGTCCAACGGATTGTCGCCTCTCAGGCGCAAGAATCCCGCAGCCTGCTCATATGTCTTGGCACCCAATTTCGGAACTTGCAGCAAATCCTTTCTGCTACCGAAAGCGCCATGCTGCGCGCGATAATCAACTATATTCTGCGCCACCTGTGGCCCGAGACCGGAAACATATGTCAATAGGTGACGGCTGGCTGTATTCACATCCACACCGACGTAGTTAACCACGCTCTCGACGGTCTGTTGCAGTCCGTTGCGCAGTTTGGTTTGATCCACATCGTGTTGGTATTGTCCGACGCCTATCGACTTCGGCTCTATCTTCACCAATTCTGCCAACGGATCTATCAGTCGGCGACCGATGGACACGGCACCACGTACTGTCACATCCTGATCTGGAAACTCTTCGCGAGCTATCGGACCTGCACTGTAAACCGATGCACCGGCCTCGCTCACCACAAACACTTGCGGTCTCTGTCCTTCCGGCAGACCATTGATGGCCGCGTTGGCCATTTGTTCCGCTTCGCGGCTGGCCGTACCGTTACCGATAGCGATTGCCTCTATCTTGTATTTCTTGATCCACTCCTGCAGCGTGTCTGTAGATGATGTATTATGCACAAACACAACGGTGTGAGCAATGAGGTCTCCGTGTTCGGTCAGAACAACGGTTTTGCAACCGGTACGGAAACCCGGATCGAGCGCTAATACGCGTTTTTGACCCAGTGGACTGGCCAAAAGCAGTTCGCGCAGATTGGATGCAAAAATACGAATAGCCTCTTCATCTGCTTTCTGCTTCGACAGAGCAGCAAACTCGGTCTCAATACTCGGTTTGAGCAAACGCTTGTAGCTATCCTCCATAGCCAATTCCACCTGATAAGACACATCGTTGTCCGAACGCAGCCACAGATTAGCCAGTTTGTCCAACGCTTTCTCTTGATCCGGCGATATATCTACACGTATAAAACCTTCTGCCTCGGCACGACGAATGGCCAATAGACGGTGCGATGCAATATGTTTGAGCGGCGTGCGTACAGCAAAATAATCGCGATAATGTTGTGCCTCGGGCGTATCCTGCTTGTCTTTAACTACCTTAGTGGTCAGCACAGCCGAATAGGTAAACTCGCGACGGATAGCATTACGACTGCGTTCGTCCTCTGATATACGCTGCGCGATGATATCACGTGCGCCTTGCAGTTGTTCTTCGTCATCCGGCAAACGCATCGGTCGCTGCTTGAGGATCTCTTCAGCCAATGGCAGCAAACCTTTCTCTATAGCTATATCTGCGCGAGTCTTACGGTGCGGTTTGTACGGCAAATAGAGGTCTTCCAATTCCGTTGCATCCCAACAGTCTGTAATACGCTTACGCAGTTCGGCATCGTCGTTGCCCAGTTCATCCAAACGGGCAAAGATGGTTTCCTTACGTTTTGCCAACTCCTGCAGACGCTCGTATTGCGTCTGAATATCTGCTATCTGCACCTCGTCCAAACTACCCGTTTTCTCTTTGCGGTAACGGGCAATAAACGGAATGGTCGCGCCTTCGTCCAATAGTGCCAACGTTGCTGCCACCTGTTTCTCACTGATAGCAACGATCGGGCTGATTATATGTGCAAAATTTTGTTCCAATTCTTATTTCCTTTTTTTACGTGTATAAATAGAGAATGTGTAATCGTAAGGATTCTTCTCATCTGCCTGATGGTCCTCTTTGCGTACACGTCTCCAAATGTCTTTTTCTATCTTCGGGAAGAACGTATCTGCGTCATCCCACGAGTGATGAATATGAGTGATGTATAATCGATCGGCATAGGGCAACATCTCTCGGTATATACTTCCGCCGCCAATTACAAATGCGTTCTCATCTGCTGTCACTTTTTCTCTCAGTTCTTCTATCGAGTGTACTACTATTGCTCCTTCAAATGTCTTGTCGGCATGCTTGGTAACAACGATATTCTCTCTGTTAGGCAACGGGCGTTTAGGTAGTGATTCATACGTCTTCGAGCCCATCAGTACTTTCTTTCCGGTTGTTCTCTTCTTGAAGTACTTCAGGTCTGCAGACATGTGGCACAACAAATCGCCGTTCTTGCCTATTGCATTGTTATCATCTATAGCAACGATAATAGAAATCATAAACCAATAGTAATTATACAGCCACTACACCCGCTATATGTGGATGCGGATCGTAGTTAACCAACTCAAAATCTTCGTATTTGAAGTCAAATATATTCTTCACATCCG
>JAEEHO010000265.1 GCA_016280845.1 Paludibacteraceae bacterium
GATACGGCACGGAGAGACGGCGATTGTAGGTCAAGGCCTGATCGAGCGTCTTCTGGGTCAGCGGCACTGTCTCTGCTTTGCACTCGATGAGCATCAGCGGTTGCATAGATGTATCATAGACAACGGCATCGCAACGCAGGTGAGGGAGGATTGGAGATTGGAAATTGGAGATTGGAGATTGGAGGTTGGAGATTTTCTCCAACGGAACCTCGACGGCAATCAGGGAGGCCGGATAGCCCAGTTGCTCCACCAGACGGTGAAGCAACTGTTGACGTACCCACTCTTCCGGAGTCAGGCGCACCCATTTGTGACGCCAGTCGCAAAAGATTTCTTCTTTATTTTGATTTATGCGTGTGCGCATAATAGACCGTTTCGCTGAAAGAACAAAGACCGTTCCACTAAAAGACCGCCTTCGGCTGAAAGCGTTATTTTAAATAATTATCCTTGAGCGAGCAGGTGCGGTTGAGAACAAGGTGATCGGCGGTAGTGTCCGGGTCAACCACAAAATAACCCTGCTTGAGCAGCTGGTAGTGGTTCTCTTGGGCGATTCCGTTCTCAACGATAGGAGCATGCAACTCGCTGCGGAGCGAACCCTCTACCTTGATTGGTTTAACCTCCAGGCTATTCGGATTGAGCAGTTCGCGGAAATCGCCTTCTTCTGCCGACGGGTTCTCGCACGCAAAGAGTCGGTCATACAGACGCGCCTCGGCATCAATACAAGAACTGCACTCTACCCAGTTGATAGTAGCCTTAGTCTTACGGTTGCCACCTTCGGTTCCCGACTTGGAGTCCGGATCGTAGGTTGCATAGACGGTAGTGATATTGCCATTAGCATCCTTGTCGCAGCCTGTAGCCTGGATGATATAACTGCTCTTGAGGCGCACCTCACGACCGCCCGGGCTGAGACGGAAGAACTTATTGTCTGCTTCCTCCAAGAAGTCGCCACGCTCGATCCACAGTTCGCGTCCAAAGCGAACCTCGCGAGTGCCAAGAGCCTCGATTCCATCGATATTTTCTGCAGTCAGGGTCTCGCCTTCACCATTATAGTTGGTAATCACCAGTTTGACCGGATCGAAGATAGCGCATACACGCGGAGCTGTCTCTTTGAGGTTCTCACGGATAGTGTGCTCGAGCAAGCCCTGATCGATCATACCTTCCACCTTGGTATAACCGATACGGTCCATGAAATCGCGAATAGCCTTAGGTGTATAGCCACGACGGCGCAGACCGCAGACAGTCGGCATACGCGGGTCGTCCCAACCTGCAACGAGTCCCTCCTTAACCAACTGGAGCATCTTACGCTTGGACATCACCGTATTGGTAATGTTAAGGCGGTTGAACTCACGCTGTTTCGGACGGTAGTCCGGGCCGTAAGGAGAGAGTCCGGCAAAATTGGTACCGGTTATCTGGTCGAGGAAATAATCGTACAAAGGACGGTGAACCTCAAACTCCAGCGTACAGATAGAATGGGTTACACCCTCGAAATAGTCAGACTGTCCGTGCGCAAAATCATACATCGGATAGACATTCCACTTGCGACCGGTACGGTGGTGCGGATGGGTGGTGATGATACGATACATGATCGGGTCACGGAAGTGCATGTTCGGATTGGCCATGTCGATCTTGGCACGAAGCACCATCTTGCCATCCTCTATCTCGCCACGCTGCATAGCCTCAAAGAGACGCAGGTTCTCCTCGATAGGACGATCGCGGTAAGGCGAAGCGACACCCGGCTCGGTAGGCGTACCTTTCTGTTCAGCTATCTGCTCGGCGGTCTGCTCGTCCACATAAGCCTTACCCTCCTTGATAAAACGGATAGCGAGGTCGTAGAGTTGCTGGAAATAGTCGGAGGCATAATAGATATTGCCCCAACGGAATCCGAGCCAAGTGATATCTTGCTGGATGGAATCGACGTATTCTACATCTTCCTTGACAGGGTTGGTGTCATCGAAACGGAGGTTGCAGACGCCGTTGTATTTCTCGGCGATACCGAAGTCCATGCATATAGCTTTGACGTGGCCGATATGCAAGTAACCATTCGGCTCCGGCGGGAAACGTGTCTGAATACGTCCGTTGTTCACGCCCTCAGCGAGGTCTTTCTCGACGATTTGCTCAATGAAGTTGAGCGATTTTTCTTCTTTGCCTTCAATAGGCATGTTTGTTTCTTCCATATATGTAAGTATTTATTTTTGCAGATTACTCTCGTGTTTGTAGAGTTGCTCCATCAAAGGATAAATCTCTGTTCCCTCATACATGCGGAGCATCATATCTTCTCTTTTGGCTTGGAATCTCGCCGGTTGTAATCTTGGATAGAAAACAAGTCCTTCGTTTGGAGTTACATCCCAACTATACACTACATTATTGTTCCTATCGATATATTTTGCAATGTTGTTATTATAATCAAGCACACACAGCAAACCATTATGGGAATCTGTCAAAGGAATAAAATCTCGTTCAAGTTCAAGAACAACATTATCGTCCGTGTCAATAAGTCTGTAACGTCCATATTCATACTCTACCCACGCTACTCCTTCATGGAACAATTCACAATAGCGGTATTTCGGCGCAATTTTCATCGATCCTTTTGTATCTACATAGCCATACCCATTCTCTGCTCTTACCGGCATCAATCCATTTTCCCCAAATAC
>JAEEHO010000266.1 GCA_016280845.1 Paludibacteraceae bacterium
AGTCTCTAACAGTTGTTGCCGTTGGTCCTTAGCGAAATGCATCTCCGCTATCGTGCGACATGGTAGCGTACGGAGAAAGGCTATCTCCTTCCCGCCCAACGATATGCACAGGTCTATCCGCTCACGACGAATATACGCCGTCAATGCTTTTTTATACTGCCGCATCTTACGCATGTGCGCACACCACTTGATATAGAGCGACCTCGCGTAATCAGCATTGAAATCTATATCTAATTGTACTACACGTACGCGCCGGTCCAGAGCAAAGAAGGTCATGTTCGTGCCTTCCGGTACACGTTCCGTCGTGAGAACAGTTATCTCATGCCCGGTATATGCAACCAACCAATTGATCTTCTGCGTCAGCACGCGCTCCATGCCGCCCGAGTTGTACAGATGTGGTATGCAGTACAGTATTCTCATTGCGCTAACTCCTTTTCTTCCGAGTTATTCAATCGGTTAACTATCTGCGGCAGATGATTCGTTATGGTCATCACTATGAGTAGCAATAGTAGACTCCATGTGACCAGACGCGGATCGAAAAGCAACGGAGCACGCGGATAAATGAGGGCATGACCCACCAGCAGGAAGTACATCATATACCAATACACATTATCCTTAGCGCGATAATAACTCTCCTTCACCCACAATCCGATCAGGAACATAGCGAGTGCCGTTCCTGCTATTCCGAACGACCTGAAGGCTTCGCCCACCATGTTTGTTCCCGTTCCCCAATTGGCTTTCGGACCCAAGATGATATAACTCGGCAGATCGCCGCCATGCAACATCTGGGGAGGCAAATCGGAATGCGATGTGATATATCCGGCCAGACCCGGAACAGGCGAACTGATATCCAGCGCCATACCGGTGAACCACGTCGGCTCATGCTTCAGCGCAAAATCATAGAGCACGAACAGATTCAGGTCGTTCACTATCAAGTCCTCAAATATATCCCAATAGTGCGACAACTTGATGTGCATCAATTTTGCCTGCCATGCTCCCGGATCCAATCCCGCCTTGCGCAGTTTGACAACCAGGAAAAGAGCGAGCGAACCGCCTATCATCAGTATTGCTACCTGCCACCAACGCAGATGATACACATACATACTGAAACCGGCTATCAGAATCAGAGTTAATGCCACCGCCAACTGGCGACTGCCGGTTGACAGAACGGCGAACATAAACGCAATGATCACCAGCGTATAAAACCACCACTTCTGCTTCGGCAGACGAAACAGAAAGATTGCCATCAAGTAACATCCGATAGTGAAGATATTGTTGAAATAACTGTATATCCCCACCTGACGCAAATTTCCTCCTCCGGAATATGCGCCTCGCAATGCCGTCAAGCCACCTGTTGCCACAAAGAGCAACCACGCAATCAGTGTGATAGCAAAGAACCATATATACTGCCGCATAGAGATGGTAAAAGTCGGGTCGGACGGTTCCTCACGCTGCAACTGCAGAATGCGCGTTGCGCCCAACATATACCATGCGTACCCGAAATATGCCAGAGCCGTGCATCGCGTTACGAAGTTGTCGTTGAAGTTATAACTGAAGAACGACCAATAGATCCGTTCCGTCGGTGCATAAAAGACTGGATAAACAAAATTCACGAGAAAGAACGACAGTGCAAAGAAGAACTCAAATCCCAGCCAATGCTTACGCTTATTGGTCGCAAAGAAGAGCACATTCTGTGCGAGGAACAAAAACATGAGCATTGCACAATAGTCATAATTGTACGTCCACGGTGCGTTGATATATAGCACCGTGGCAGCCAAGGCAAAAGCCATATTTAGCAAGTACGTCAACATTTCTCTATTGCGCGATGTATCATGTATACCATATATGCCATTCGTCCGAACTCAGGTTCCTGTTGCCATGCAGCCATTGCTCTCCAACGTCCTTGCTGCGAAACCGAAGCGCGGTGCATAGCCTGCCAGTGGTAGCCGCAAATCAAGCGTTTCTCATGTCCAGAGAGGTTCATAGCAGGAGCAACCAGGCGATAAATAGTATGGTCTTGCACGATATTCATTCCCTCATACTCAGCTCCACCGGACACCTTGCGGACATGTTGACGAAAACCGTTCAGCATCTCTGCCACATACGCCACTCGCCCCTGCAGCGCCATCTCGATCCAAAAGAGTCGGTCGCCGCTGGCCGTGAACTGCGCCACACGGGACATATCTATCCGTTCGGCCGCACTACGGCGAAAGAGCACCGCCGAAGCGTTGCATATAGAGCTATAGCCCAACAGAAACTGCCTGGCGAACGCATTGCCGTCCATCACAAAGTCTCTGTTCCACCGCTTGTCTTGCGTGCGGGGCAATGTCTTGCCCTGACCGTCTATCCATCGGCTTCGGCAGAACGATAGTACAGCCTCCTCACGCTCCATGGTCTCCACCAAACGAGAAAGCAGGTGAGGTGCAGCCACATCGTCACTCTCCGCTATCCATATATAGTCGCCATCAGCCTGCGCCATTCCGCGCTGCCATTGGACGAATGTATTACCGGAATTGATATCGCTTGTGAGCAGAAGTTTAACTCTCGGATGGTTGGCATACTCGTTCAGTATTGCCCGGCTGCCATCCGTGGAAGCATCGTCCAGCACAATCACCTCATACTCCGAGTAGTCCTGCGAGAGGATACTATCCATACGTTCCCGCAGGAACGGAGCATGATTATAATTAGGCATTATGACACTTACTTTTTTCACTGTTAAATCTCTCCATTAGAGGGCCGTTATATAAATTCCACGCACAAAAGCGTGCAAATTTACTATATTTTTTTGACATATACAAAAAAAAAGCCCAAAACTTTCGTTTCGGACTTCTTTTTGCTGTAATTAGATGGCTTATTCAGCAGCAGCCTCCTCTGCAGGAGCCTCTTCGCCGTTAGCCTCAGCCTCAGCGGCAGCAGCTTCCTGAGCAGCCTCCTGAGCGGCAGCAGCCAACTCAGCAGCGGCAGCGGCACGCTTCTCTGCGATAGCAGCAGCCTTAGCCTTGTTAGCCTCGGTCTCCTGAGCCAACAGAGCCTTTGCTGCAGCAGCCTTCTTGTCTGCCTCAGCCTGGCTGATCTTGCCATTCTTAGCGTCCTTCTCAGCTTTCCAAGCGTCGAAACGCTTCTGAGCTTCCTCTTGGCTAAATGCACCTTTTGCTACACCGCCGTTCAAGTGCTTCATCAGCATTACACCCTCGTTAGAGAGGATAGTGCGTACGGTGTCAGTCGGCTGTGCACCCACGCCTACCCAATACAATGCACGCTCAAAATTGAGAATAGTGGTTGCAGGGTTGGTGTTCGGGTTGAACGAACCGATACGTTCGATAAATTTGCCATCACGTGGCGAGCGGCTGTCTGCTACTACGATGTGGTAGAAAGCATAGTCTTTGTGACCATAACGAGCCAAACGAATCTTTGTTGCCATTTAGACTTTTGTTGTTTTGAGGACTTGCGATTTCACGAATCACGTGTCCGGTTAATAAATAATTTTTCTCGTGCTTTTGGCCGTTGGCTTTTAGCCATTAGCCGGAAAAGCATAACTCTTACCTTTTTTCTCGGGTATAAAATATACCCAGCGACAAAAAAGCGTGCAAAGTTACTGCTTTTTTTTGACATGACCAAAAGTTTTGCAATTTTTTTGCTAAAAACGGCCCAATATTTGCATATCTGTAAAAATAATATTAATTTTGCACCGCTAAAATTGAATTTATGAACAAGATTCTTTGGGTTGACGACGAGATAGACTTGTTGCAACCGTACATTATCTATCTGAACGGCAAGGGCTACGAGGTTGCCACTGCCACAAACGGACGTGACGCATTGGATATCGTTGAAGGAACGATACCCGATATTGTCTTTCTGGATGAGAACATGCCTGGTCTGACCGGACTGGAAACGCTACAGGAGATTAAACGCCTACGTCCCGAAGTGCCCGTAGTGATGATTACCAAAAGCGAGGAGGAACATATCATGGAGGAAGCTATCGGAGAGAAGATAGCCGACTACCTGATTAAGCCGGTGAATCCGAGCCAAATTCTACTATGTCTGAAGAAACATATCCACCAGCAGACTATCGTCAGCGAACATAATCAGGAGAACTACCGTCAGGAATGGAGCGACATCACCTATATGATCGACACCGCTGCCACGTTCGAGGAATGGGCTGCTGTGGAGCGCACGCTCAGCAAGTGGGATCTGGATCTGGAGAACTCATCCATGCGCAGCATGATTGATGACCAACGAACCCAAGCCAATGCAGCCTTCGCCAAGTGGATTGCCAAGAACTACGAAAGTTGGTTCGGCAATCAACAATCGGCAACAACCAATGACCAATCGGCCGACGGCCGGCCTATCTTGTCCACCGACGTGATGAAACACAGCGTCTTCCCCCTGTTGGACAAAGGCGAGAAAGTATTGCTGTGCGTCATCGACAATTTCCGTTACGACCAGTGGAAGACCATCCAACCTCTGCTGGGTGAGTTCTACGCTATCCGCGAAGAAGAGCAATATATGTCGATTTTACCGACAGCAACGCAATATGCCCGCAATGCTATTTTCTCCGGTTTGATGCCGCTACAGATACAACAGATGTATCCGCAGTATTGGGTGGAAGAGGGTGATGAGGAGAGCAAGAACCAATACGAGAAAGAACTGGTTCAGGCCATGCTTGACCGTTATCGTCGTCGAGAGAGTTTTACCTACTGGAAGGTGAACGAGAGCGATTTCTGCGAACGTGTCATCGGTCAACTCAAGGGCACCCAAACGCCGCTGAGCATAGTGGTTCTCAATTTTATCGATATGCTCTCGCACTCACGTACGGAAAGCAAGATGATGCGCGAACTGGCCAATGACGAAGCGGCTTACCGCAGTTTGACGCTCAGTTGGTTCCGCCACTCGCCTACCTACAACCTGCTAAAACGCGCAGCCGAACTAGGCTATACTCTTGTGCTGACTACCGATCACGGAACCACGCGTGTCAAGAACGCCGTACAGATCATCGCGGACAAGAACACCAACACCAATATCCGCTACAAGGTAGGCAAGGCGCTCAACTGTAGCGACAAGTCTGTCTTCGTACTCGATCGCCCGGCCAAAGTGGGTCTGCCATGCCCTAACGTCAGCAGCAGTTACGCCTTCTGCACCGGCAACGGCTTTTTCGCTTATCCCAACCAGTTCAACTACTACGCGCAGTATTTCCGCAACACTTTCCAACACGGCGGTATATCACTTGAGGAGATGATTATTCCGCTGGTTACGCTGAATCCGAAAAAAAGCTGATAACTGATAGTTGACGGCTGAATGCTTAAATATAAATGTCCTCTCGTCGTCCACATATTTTTCGTCACCTGCTACTGCTGATTTTGTTGGTAGTGGTTGTGGTGTGTATGAGACCGCTCCTGAGCCACGGCTCACGCCCCGGCGAAGCTGAACTTGCACAACGACCTAATAGGCTGACCGTTCTCACATGGAACACCCACCAAATGGGGCAATTCCGCAAACCGATACACAACGAGGTGCTGCGTTATCTGACGCAGCAGGACGCAGATATCATCTGCCTGCAAGAGGTGGATGTGTACAAAACGCCTGAGTTCCTCACGTTGGCTGAAGTGAAAAAAACGCTCGGCCAGAAGTATCCGTACTCGTATATCGATTTTGCGGTTTACAACCGTCGTCGCCAGTTCGGCAATATGGTATGGTCCAAGTACCCGCTTATCAACAAACATACCGTCGAATACGAGATTCGCGCCAACCTCAGCAGCCGATGTGACGTGGTGATCAACGATGACACGCTGCGACTGATAGTCAACCATCTGGAGTCCAACCGTTTTGACAGCAAAGATCTGTCTTCCAACAGTCTCGATTACGGTCATCTGCGCCAGTCGGCGCACTCGATGGGACAGAAATGGGGAGCAGCCAGTTGCCGCAGACATGAACAAGCACGCATCGTACGCCACGAGGTCAAGTCTTCGCCATACCCTGTCATTGTTGTAGGCGACTTCAACGACATAGCCCTCAGCTACACCTACCATATCATTGCCAAAGGCCTACACGACGCATGGTTGGAAACCGGTTGGTTCCAGTGGGGGGCCACGTGCGAGAAGATGGGTGTCGGTCTCCGAATCGACTACATCCTCTCGGATTCATCGATAAAACCAGTCTCATGCCAAGTGCCACATGTCTCCGGTTCCGACCACTATCCCGTCGTTGCCACTCTGGCATGGTAGACCGCTGCACAGAAAGAGTAAAGGCCGCAGGCAAGCCTGCTAAAAGTCAAGCATGCATTACAATTAATCTATATAAAATACTATGGCTAAAATTGTTGTTTTTACAGGTGCAGGCGTAAGTGCCGAGAGTGGTCTGGGCACCTTCCGCGATGCAGACGGGTTGTGGGAGAACTACCGCGTCGAAGATGTATGTACCCACGAGGCATGGCTGCGCAATCCGCAACTATGCGTCAAGTTCTACAACGACCGCCGACGTGATACGCTGGCGGCCAAACCGAATGCAGCGCATATAGCTATTGCGCAATTGCAACAGGCGCTACCCGACACACGTATCATCACACAGAATATCGATGACTTGCACGAACGTGCAGGAGCCAAGAACGTCATTCACCTGCACGGCGAAATAACCAAACTGCGCTCGGAAAACAACGAGACTGCCACAGTGCCTCTCAAGGGATGGGAGCAACACTACGGAGACCGTCACCCGGACGGCTCGTTATTGCGCCCGTACATCGTCTTTTTCGGTGAAGGAGTACCCTACTTTGACGAAGCGTGTCGCGTAGCCTCAGAGGCAGATATAATGCTGGTAGTGGGCACTAGTCTGAATGTGTACCCTGCCGCTTCACTCATCCACTATGCGCGCCCGGATGTACCTATCTATTTCGTTGATCCGGGCATGCCTGAGTTTGGCAATTGGGCCGATCGAATCACGCATATCCGCAAGCCGGCCACCATCGGCGTGCCGGAAGTGGTGGAGAAACTCATTGGTGAAAACACCATCGGTAAGACCAATTCGTTAACACGTTAATTCATTAAACATTAGGAGAATGAATAAACCGATTATTAGAATACTGATTTGGCTGGGAATAATGGCCGTGCTCACGTCGCTGGCTATGGTTATATGGACCGTGCTTTTTCATGGTAGTCAATCAACCGAATCGCTCAAGTGGCTGCAACTGGTGCAGACACTGGGAACGTTTGCGCTGCCGCCTATATTGTGCGCATGGATATGGTCAGCCGACCATAAGCCTTTTACATGGCTGGGAATGGACCGCTGTATAACAAGGCAGACGGCATTACTGGCTATCGCTACCATGGTATGCGCTATACCGAGTATCAACCTTTTGGCCGACCTGAACGAACGTATTCATCTGCCGGCATGCCTTGATTCCATCGAGAAGATATTGCGCTCGTATGAGGACGCAGCCGCACAACTCACCGAACGCTTTCTGCAGGCCGACAATATTGGCACTATGGTGTTTAACATAATCCTATTGGCATTGTTGCCCGCGATGGCCGAAGAACTCACCTTCCGCGGCACACTGCAACAAATAATGGCTAATGGACCTAAGAGCGAAAAGGCAAAAGTGCATGTGGCCATATGGGTGGTAGCTATCGTCTTCTCAGCCATCCACATGCAGTTCTACGGCTTTGTGCCGCGCATGTTGTTGGGCGCCATGTTCGGCTATGCGTTCGTATGGACGGGTTCGCTATGGGCTCCTATTCTTATGCATTTCACCAACAATGCAGTTGCCGTCATATGCTACTATATCTTCGGTGAAACCGGAAGAAACAAAGACAGTTTGGCTGACACTATCGGCGCAGGCAACACATGGTGGTTGGGAGTGCTGAGTCTCATAGTTGTATGTGTGCTGCTGGGACTGTTAGAACGCTCATGTAGGAATGAATGATTAGTGGATAGAGATTAATGTGGTTCGGGATTTCAGACCCGGACAATAGATAATCAACAAAAAAATGGCACGCATCAACGCGTGCCATTTTTGGTTTTATGCAGTCAGCCGCAAGGCTGATGCGTCCGGATTAGAGTTGCGGACCTGCTGCAACGAGAGCCTTACCAGCCTCGTTGGTGGTGTACTTGTCGAAGTTCTTGATGAAACGACCTGCAAGATCCTTAGCCTTGGTCTCCCACTCTGCTGCGTCCTTATAGGTGTCGCGCGGATCGAGGATAGCAGGATCTAC
>JAEEHO010000267.1 GCA_016280845.1 Paludibacteraceae bacterium
AACTTAGTACTGAATATCAAGTATGCTTCAATCGCTTCTAATGGATTTGCAGCTTCTGGGCTCTTTATAATATTGGATATGGTGATAGAGTCTTCTCCCACATATTCCAAGAAGAAACGCAACGAATCTCGTTGGTTACGAGTCGCCTGTATGGATGATACTAATAATATTGAGATAAATGTGATAATATATCTTTTCATTGCATTTGGCAACTAAGGGTTAGACGAATCAGACGGGTCTTTTATATACACATAACGAATAGATCCATTAGGAGATGTATTTTTTAATTGCCCTTCTTTATATGTATTCCATTTTCCCCAACAACTAGAATCTAGTACATCTGGCATATAATCAGTCTCGGAAGTACCGCGTATTGTCGTTTCTCCTTTTAAGGTAAAACTTCTAACCTGCTCTGTTGGAGCAACAATTGTTACATCCGGTAGAAGTTCAGAAATTTGTTGCGCTATTGGATTCTCACCTTTACCTGTATAGCAAGATACCAACACTATCGTTAGAGAAGATTTGTCTTCTGTTTCTTGCCACAATTTACTATTCCCCTCCAAATACTTAACAAAACCTTCTGCATTCATTTCTCCCATTCCATGAGGATACATGGCATCAGGAGCACCATGAGAGATAAAGAAAATATGAGAGTCTGACTTTCCACATTCGTCAAAATTAACACCTCCATCGAATAAATAACATTGCTCGATGTCTTCTGTGTCAGGATCCATCTTGTTGTGCTTTTCCTTTCCATCTGGGTCTACAAACTTTATCGGATTCCAGGCGCAATAAGCATACGGCGAGATGCCCGGATACTTATCCGCTAACGGATCCACCGACAACCAGTGCCCAAAGGCTGACCAGAAGTACCTCGCTCCGAAGTAGTCATACCCTGTTTCCCAATCTCGTTCCTTGCCCGTAAACTTATACCGCTCGTCATAGTCGGTAGTGCGCTGATTCTTTAATCACTCTCTTGTAAATCAACTGCAAAAGTAATACTTTTTTTCGATATATGCAAATCAACGCTACTTTTTCGCGCCACTCTCGAGATATTTACGAGACGATAACGAGACATTCACGAGACGATAACGAGATGATAGAACCCCGATAAAACCCCGATGCGCTGAAGGATTGTTAACGGATAAAGTTGACTTTAATACTTTGGGACTTTGCCGGAGAAAGTCTTATAGCCCCAAAGTCCCACTGCAAAAATTTGCGGCAAAAAAATGACTTTAATCTCTCACCTTTATATCGCCTTTCAATTTAAATTCCATTTTTCCTAACTTATGGAAAAGAATGATGAGAATAATCTCGATGGCGTAAGCAATTAGGTAACTATACCAGAGTTGTGCAGGCGCGTAGCGTCCCATAAACCATAGCACCGGAATGACGGTTAATGAGAGCGCCAGCGAGATGAATAATGCCATCTTATGATACCCGTATAGTTTGTACACAATCATCAGCGTGTAGATATAACAAAACGGGATAAAACTGAGAGCAAAGATACGTAACGCATGTGCTCCTTCGCCTATCAGTTCGGGTTCGTCTGCTCCGAAGAAACGCGTCACTTCTTCCGGAAATACCCAGGTAGCCAAGCATGTAACCATCATCGCGACGGAGATAAACCGGAAGGATTTGCGTAACACAAGACGGAAGGTTTCACCATCACCTTTCCCTACTTGAATAGAGCCTAACGACTGCAGCGTGCGACAGGTGCCGGAGAGGAAGAGATTGTATATCTGCAGCAGGTTCATACAGACGGAGAAAGCGAAGATACCTATTCGTCCCATAGAACCGAGCACTATACTGTTAGCGCTATATAGCAAGACGGTCAGACAGATTGATGCAGCAGCGAGAGGCGCGCCTTGCGAGACAATATCTCGCATCTGAGATTTGAAGGTTTGAAGATTTAAAGATTTTTTATCTCGGCTATGCCTCGAACGATCGGCTAAAGCCGTATGGAAGATTAGATGGTTGTCTGCGTAGAAGAAATGCCGGCACATGATTGCGATGCCGACCAAGTGACCGAGTACAGTAGCAGCAGACGAACCTTCTATACCCCATCCTAACCATTGAATGAATACGATATCAAGGAAGAGATTGACGGCGTTGTCTATGAGGATGGCGATGGAGACCAGTCGCGGACTACCGTCCACGCCTACCATCGTGGCCAGCGCCCACGAAGCCATATACATCGGTGAACCGAGCAACATAGGGAATAGATAATCATGCAAACCGTTGTATAGCAGTTGGTTCTTACATAGCCAGTGCGTGATACCATCAGTAAAGAAAACACCGCATAGCGTCATCAATAATCCAAATGCCAGGCAACTCACTGTTGAAAGCGTGAAGAGCGATGCAGCACGTTCATGATCTTTCTTTCCCAACTCCATGCCTACCAACATGCCTGCACCCGTGGAAAGCAACATACTGACGGTGAACATGAATTGAGTGATGGGTTTGGATAGATTGATGGCGGAGACACCGTCCTCGCCGATCAGATTGCCTACGATGACAGCATCCACCACATTGCCCAGACACGCGGAAAGAGCAATGAGGATGGAAGACCAAAGGAATCTTCGAAACTGCGTATCGAAGGATTCCTTATTTACGATTTTATCATTTACCATTTAGTCATTTATTTAGCCGTTGAGCCATTTAAACTTCAAAGAAGCCGAAGCCACTGATAGCGGCGAGCATGCGTTCCACATAGTCCCATGACGTTGGCGACCAAGCAAAACCAAGACGATAGAGCACTTGGGTAGTATAGTCGTTATCACGTTGTACATCCGCCGTCTTTTGTCCATGTCCCATGTCCTGATATGCCAGGAGAGCCGCCATCTGTTTGGCTTTCTGTGGATCTTGTCCTGCCTCATCCATCGCCCGTTGGAACTCATCCATTTCCACAAAACGAATACTTTCGTTAATGGTACTGAGTTCTGCGAGCACATCGCCAAGGAACTGTCCGTGGATATTATACGGATGAAATACTGTGCATTCTTTAGGTGTGGTGGATAGGAGGACGATGGCATGCGCTACTTCATTGATTGGCGAGAACTCCACTTTCTTGTTTCGCAGCGCGTACGGACAGCAACCGAGCATGTGATAGATACGAATTCTGCCCATAAACGAGTTGGTAGAGAAATTTGCCTGGAACTCACCATCATAACTGCGAGCAGCCAAGTTTCCTACACGCATGATTTTTGCGTTCAAGCCATGCAACGCCACCGCGTCGAGGATGATTCGTTCTGCCATGTACTTTGAATAGACATACTGGTTGCCGAGGTACTGACCCATATAAAGTCGTTGCTCGGTATAGACATCATTCTTGATCTCGCCAACCCACAGACCACGCGTACTGGCGGTAGATACATGGATAAGTTTGGCACCGGTCTTGATACAAAACTCCACACAACGTTGCGCACCACCGATATTGACATCCTCGATCTCAGTGCCTTCCGAGAAATGTTTGACGACTGCAGCACAGTTGAAAACCGTATCGACCTTCAGGTTCTCATCAAAGTCTGCCGTGACATCGCCGAGAACGATATGCAGGCGTTTGCCAAAGAGATCTTTATACGCATTAGAAAAATAGTAGAACAGTAGTGTACGAAGACGACTTTCTGCCGCCTCAATAGTCTTTCCGCGCACCATACAGTAGATATTCTGCGCATCGGAATCAATGAGGTCGTGCAGGATATGAATACCCAGATAACCTGTTGAACCGGTTATGAGCACATTGCCCAATTTCTGTCGTTCTCCGTGTCTGAATGCATCAAGTGTATTGCGTTGCAAGAGATTGTTGATAGCTGTGTAGTCGAAGTTATCAATCTTCTCATCATTAATCACCGATTGCGTAGTAGCGCCTAACAGAGTAGCCAATTTACGCGGTGTGGGGTTAGCAAACACGTCACCGTATGACACATGGTGTCCGACCTTGTCTGCCTCAATAATGACACGCGTCACGACGAGTGAAGTACCACCGAGTTCAAAGAAATTATCCGTCGCCCCTACCTTGTCCAACTGAAGGATAGTGGCAAAGATATCACAGAAGGCTTTCTCCACCTCATTATGCGGTGCTTCGTAGTCTCCACTGAGTGCCAGTTCCGGTTCCGGCAGATTCTTGATATCCGTCTTACCGTTTGGCGTGATAGGCATGCGTTCCATCTGCTTATACGCTGTCGGTATCATGTATTTGGTAAGGGTCTTACCCAATTCGATCTTGAGCGCCGGTATGTCTATCGGACGATCTGCAGTAAAGTACGCGCAGAGGTGTTCTATGCCCTTGATCTTACTAATCTTGACAACGACGTTCTTGATTCCTTCGACGGCAGCAAGTGCAGCTTCCACTTCTCCTAACTCGATACGCAAGCCACGCAGTTTGATTTGATTGTCGGTGCGTCCGAGAATGACCACATCACCTTCTTCGGTCCATCGTGCGTAATCACCGGATTTGTAAATACGGAACCCTTTGTAGTCGATGAAGCGTTCATTCGTCATCTCGGGCAGATTATTATACCCCGTGGCAACACCGATGCCGCCGATATAGAGTTCACCCACAACACCAACCGGCAGTTCGTTGCCATCGCTATCCACAATAAATTCATGGTAGTTGAGCAACGGTCGTCCGACACTGACACGGTCTGTGTGCGTCAGTTCTTTGCAGTTGGACGAGACGGTTATCTCCGTCGGACCATAAGTATTGAAGATACGCGCATTAGGAGCTGCTGCACGCAACTTATCCAACAGTCCGTCTGCGTATTTCTCTCCACCGCACATAATGACATGGCTTTGGCCAATTGCTTTTACAAACTCGTCCAGTTCCATGAACTGCAGCATGCGCGAAGGAGTTGCATTGATAGCATCTGCGCCTGTGCGGCGGAATAGGTCTGCCAACATAGCAGCATTCTTGGTCTCTTCCTCGTTAGCGATGACCGCAGTCTTACCATTGAAGAGTGCGCCTCCGAACTCTTTCATTGACATATCGAACGAGAGGGTCGTCACGCAAAGGAACGTGTGTACCGTCTCTGCGAGTGCATGGATATGGGTATTCGCCGGATGGTTATATAGGTAATTGGCTATACTCTCATGGCGCAACATAACACCCTTCGGTTTACCCGTCGAGCCGGAAGTGTAGATGAGATAACATAAATCTTGCGGTGTGATATTGGCATCTACCGGTGCATCATTATCGGTTGCTAACAGTTCGTTTACGTCTATCGCATTAGAAAAGTCGTTTACACGGTCGGAGGTTGTGATAATAAACGCGGCTTGGCTATCATTGAGGATATGTTGGATACGCTCTGTCGGATACTCCGGGTCACAAGGGATATAGGCACAGCCGGCTTTCATCACACCAAAGATAGAGAGCATAACCCTGGAAGTACGCGGTTGGAGAAGTGCGACACGGCTACGCGGAGATACGCCTCGTGCCCGCAGTGCGTTGGCAATGCGGTTGGTTAGCACATCAAACTGTTTATAGGTATAGGATGCATCGCAAGCGACGATAGCCAGGCTATCCGGCGTTCTCTGCGCATAATACGGGATACACTCGTGATAGTACTTGAATGGCACCTCTGCCGTCGCTGTCTCGCGCATGTGACTCAGCTCTTCTTCCTGGTCCGAACTGATAATTGACAACTTGCGCACCTTGCTTTGCGGCTCCGCCATCATCCGTTCTACAACGGCGGCTATACTCTGCGCCAATGCTTGTCCAACGCGGGCAGTATAACGGGCATCGTCATATTGGACCACCACGCCTCTTGACTCAATCTTGATATTGATTGGGAACTTGGGCACTTTCAGTTCCAGCAGTTCCTGACCTATCGTCTGACTGTTGACCGTGTACTCCGACAATACACCTACCTGGTAGGCATAAGCTATCATCGGATGGAAGCCAAAGTCCCCGGCAATACGGGCAAAGGGGTAGTTCTCGTATTCAAGTGTTTTATCAAACGTACTACTAACCTGCTGCAGGTAGTCAGTCACCGTCACGTCATCTATCTTCAGACCGAGCGCAAGTGTATTGACGAACATGCCGACGGTGCCCGCAATCTTGAGGTTCGAACGGCCACTACTGATAGTACTCATATACACCTCTCTATTGTTGGTGTAACGCGACACTACGTAACTGACAGCCGCCAAGAACAGATGTGCCGGAGTTATCTCTTGCCGGCGGCAGAAAGCCGCTATGCGGTCATGTTCAACGGCACAGACGGCCTCACCGATGAAACCTTGCTCTGTAGTCTTCGGCAAATCTGCCGGTATCTCACTGGCACTCTCGAAAGTCTGTAGTTTGTCGGCGAAGAAGGTCTGTGCAGCCTTGAACTCATCACTTCCTTCGGCGTGTTGTTGGTCGCTAACGAAATGCAGATAAGTGTAACCCTCTTTCTCTACGGGTTGACCTTCCAGAACCGCAGCAATCTGACGAATCAGTAAGTCTGCCGAACCGCCATCGAAGACAAGGTGATGAATATCCATGAGCAGATGGACGCCCTGTTCCGTTTTCACCACCTCAAAGCGGTATAACGGAGCCTTCTGTAAGTTGAACGGTTGCACGAACTCCTTCTTATAATTGGCCAACGCACCGCCACTCATCTCTGTTATCGGTACCTCTACAGGCATGCTGTCTGCAAGCGTCTGAATGATAGTATCACCTTCTGTAGTGAAATGGGCACTGAGTTCCGGATGCGCCTCCACCACTTGTTTCACCGCTTTTGCCAATGTCTCAGCCGTCACTCCGGCAGGATAAGAAAGCAGATACGGGATGTTATAGATTGTGGAGGTTGGGTTCTTGAGACACTCAAGATAGACGCCTGTTTGAGCATAACTCAACGGAGCGGCGGCGATTTCTTTCGTCGTGTCGTCATGTCGAGAGGTCGGCATTTCTACGCCGCCTTTCAGCATCGCGCTGAGAATCTCATTCTCGATGGATTGTATCGAACCGCCCTTGACAAGAGCTTTGGAATTAAGGGTAATCCCGAAGCGTTTGTTGACCTGCACAGCCAGTTTGATGGACGAGATAGAGGTCAGGCCTACATAACCAAGGATAGTGGTAATGCCGAAGTCCTCGGTATTGACAATCTTGGCTATCATGTCATGCAGTTCTTGTTCCAGCACATTCAGCGGAGCAGCCTCCTTTGTACTTTGTACATTGCCACTTTGTACTTTCGGAGTGGGCAGTGCTTTCTTATTGACTTTCTGGTTTTGATTCAAAGGAATCTTATCTATCTGCATCGTCACAGCCGGCACCATGTACGGAGGTTTCTGATTGAGGATAAAGTTATTGAGCGCCTCTATGTCGATTGTTTGGTCGCTGACGACATACGCAGCGACGAACTTACCACCGCCCTCTTCATCAAAGGCTTGAACGGTCACGTCCTTGACGCCCGGGAACTCACGAATGACGGACTCAACCTCTTTGAGTTCGATACGGAATCCGCGAATCTTCACTTGCCCGTCACGGCGACCTACGAAGGAGATGTTTCCGTCCGGCAGATAGCGGACGATGTCACCCGTGCGATATATGCGCGAATATTTATCCGAATGGTCAAACGGGTTTGACATATACGCTTCAGCTGTTTTCTCGGGACGGTTGAGATAACCGCGACTGACTTGCGGGCCCGCTATCCACAGTTCGCCGGAAGCACCTACAGGCAAACGGTGACCTTGCGGGTCAACAATATAGAGATGCGAATTGGCTATGCCCTTACCGATAGGGATATTTTTCTCCACTTTCGTCACCTCATACAGTGTGATAAAACAGATAGTCTCCGTTGGACCGTAGCCGTTGTACAAATGATACTTCGGTGGATTAACATCAATCAGTTTCTCGCCGCCGGTCATGAACCACTTCAAGGAGTGGTTGTCGATGTCATTTACGAACTGCCGCGCTACTTGCGTAGTCATGAAACTATGTGTGATGCCATTCGCTTCAAAATAGTCATTCAGTGCCACCAGGTCGAAGCGCAACTCTTCCGGGATGATGTAAACCGTACCGCCTGCATATAGCGTGGCCCACAGTTCCATCGTAGAGGCATCAAAACCAAAACTGGCGTAAGCCCCCCATCGCGTTTCTTTGTTCATCTCAGAAGCGAGCACTTGCTGCGCACAGAAAGCAGTAAGGTTGCTATGCTGTAGCATGACACCCTTAGGAACACCTGTTGAACCACTTGTGTACAATAGGATGAATAAATCCAAAGGCTTGGGCCCCCGTAACCTGTTACCCGTCACCTGTAACCCCTTAAGATCTTTTGTCAAAAGCACCTCGCCTTGGTATTCATTGACGATAGGACGCAACTCCGCATCGGCGATTAACAGCTGAGCATTGGCATCCTGCATCATGAAATTCAGACGCTCTGCCGGATACGTCGGGTCGAGCGGTTGGTACGCACAGCCGGCTTTGAGAACACCGAGTGCCGCTATAACCATCCACTCGCAACGAGGAAGAAGAATGGATACCACGTCTTCTGTGCCCAGACCTTTAGCTGCTATATGCGCCGCAATGCGATCAGATAGTTCATCCACCTCGGCATACGTGTAGTGATTATCTTGGTAAACCACAGCGAGTTTGTCCGGTTGCTCTTGGGCTTGATGACGGAAGACAGACACGATGGTTTGTGTGGTATCATAGTTCAAGTCCGTTTGGTTGAAACTATCAAGCAGGGTAATCTGCGACGGGGTCACTAATTCAATGTCGCGTAGCAGGGATTGGTTCAAGAATCCTTGTGCTACCGCTTCGTAACTCTCCAGGAAAGCACTGATCAACGCTTCGGAATAACTATTTGCACTGTATTCCGCTTCTACGAACAGGTGTCCGTCGCGACTGAAAGCCTTAATATAGATTGGGCATTCGCGGGTATTGTTATTGAGTCGTTGCTGTTGCAGGGGTTTGCCGGCGAAGGTATTCTTCGCGAAGAGGTCTCCATGCCATGCAAATTCCGTAGCGCATTGCAGTCCGAGGTCATGTAGTACGTCGCTATAGGCATAAGCGGTGTGTTCGCGACAACCGCTAATCAATTCCTGACTGTTCTTCAAAAATTCCAGCACCGTTGTCCGGTCATCAAACTTAGCATATACCGGGAAGGTCTTAACGAACATACCTACAGCGTGCACGTTATCTTTGTTGCGACCATTATAGATGGTATTGAACAGCACTTCCGTATCGTTGTTATACTTGGCTAACAGAAAACCATACACAGAGGTAAAGAACGAACTCTTGTACAGCCCGTTGGCCTTGCAGAACTGCTCCACGCGTGCCGGTTCGATAGCCATCTGACGCGTCATCTTACCTTCTGAAGAAGTCTCGTTTTCCAGATCGGTCAACAAGGGAGAATAGGTTTCGCTGCAATCAAAATGCGCTGCATACCATGCTTTGTCGGTTTCCCGTGCCCCGGCATCTGCAACCTCTACCACCTCACCTGCAGCCTCTAACTTTTCGCCGTTATACGCCTTTTCGATATCGGCCAATAGTATTTGTCGCGAGGTTCCGTCCGAAATGATATGATGGATATCCTGGAAATAATACAAGTGCTCGGCATCGCGGAAGAGACGCATGCGGAACAATTGGTCTCTGAGCAGATCAAACGGTTGAACGAGCGCGGCACAGTCCGGTCTTCCCTCTTCTATTTCAAGTCTGAATACTGAAGGCTGGATACTTGCTTCCGGTTCGCCGTCTGCATTCAGTTCGATGCGCGTAAACAAGGTAGGATGATTAGCGACTGCCGTCTCGATAGCACGGCGCATACGTTCTGCGTCCAGACTGCCGTCCAGCACGTACAGATAAGGAATGTTGTAGCATGCCTCTCCCGAGTGTTGGCTACACTCCACATAGAGGCCGTACTGTGTCTTTGTTAATTGTGCTTTCATATTATGTATGGTTTGCGACTTAGAATCTTACTTTTACGAAGGTAGGATGAAATATCAACATCAGGTAAACCCAATGCGATTGGTTACGAGAGGAGGCACGTTTGACCATCTCCATTGTTTTGGTGCCCTGCATGAAGGTATAGCCGGACTGCATGGTCATCCATTTGACAGGAGTATAGGTAGCGAGTAGTTCCATTTCGTGACCTAACATGCGTGTGGGCGAGTTATGCACACGGACGGAAGTGGCTAAGTTATGGTATTGCGCCACAAAAGAGAATTGGTCTTTGTAGGTAAACGTAGCTCCTATATGCCAGTCCTGCAGACCCGGCGAATAGCCGCCATAGAACGACTGCAAATAGAAGAAGTCCATCGCACCGTAGAACTGATGTTTGGATCCGTAGAGCAGATTAAACGAATGGTCGTGCGTGTATCGCTGCAATCCTATTCCTCCGGGAGGAGGCACGGTATAGTTCTCATCGCCGCTTAGATGATAATAGCCGGTATTGAATCGTACCCATTCATTGGCTTGGGCTCGAAAATCCGCTGCTGCCATCCATGCTTTGATTGGGATATTATTCTCCGTTTTACCCAGTTGGTAGTAGAACGAGGCATCCATTTCGACAAACCATTGGCCGCCTTCGGTTGACGGACTGCCGATATGGAACTTCCAGTACGTTCCGAGCATCTGCTGGTAATAGGTCTTTTTCTCCGGTTGCGAACTTGCGTCCAAGAGGGCACTCTGCATTCCGGTATTGAGCAAGAGCAACGAACCGGAGAACCAACGCGGAAAATCATAGTGATACCACAGTCCCTCCATGTTCTTGTATGCCTGACATCCGTTGAGATAGACGCTGCCGCCGCTGATATTCGATACGTTTTGATTATATGCGCCCCAAAGGTGTATCTTGTGTCCGTATCCTTCGTATCCGAGTTTGAGTGCATCATGCCAACTACCGGTCATTGACCAGTCATTCAGACCTATCACACGTTCGTCATCGTAGGTTAGCGACTGACGTCCAACCTGCACGAACGCACCTTTATAGTCGGCTCTGCCCCATGCCTCGCGCAAGTTAAAAGAGCCTCCTCCGGATGCACCCCACACACCCGCATGCTGCGCTGTGATCTGCATTTCCAGATAAGGTTGCTTGTAGTTGAGACACAGACGTGTTCGCTCATTGATATACGCAGCGTACGTCTCATCCTTATCGATGACTGCACCTTGTACGTACTCGCCGCGAGCCAGAATGTCGGCCTTCAGCGTGAATACATGCGTTTTGGTGGAGTCGCCGAACTCCGTCTGTATCTTTGCATAACTCGCTAACGGCAACAACGTACACAATAGTAGGCCTACGATTCGTTTCATGTGAGTACTTTTTCCTATAACCTATTCAAATTCGAATATATTAATGAATCCGGTCAGTTTGAACACGTTCTTGATGTCGTCGTTCACATGACGGAGGACTACCCTGCTACCATTGGCCTTAGCAGATTTGAGGATCGCCAACAAGATACGCAGTCCAGAAGAAGCGATATACTCCAACTCGGCGCAATCGATGTACACATCCTTTCCGTTGGTTGCCTGTAGCGGTTTGAGTGTCTCTTCTACTTCCACTGCCGCTGCGGTGTCCATTTCGCCTGCTAACGTGGCAACTAACTTACCATCTTGTTCTTCAATACTTGCTTTCATATGGGTATTTCTATTAATTGATTAATTCTTACCGTTTAACGTTTTAACCAGCGTCAAAACATTCTTTCCGTCCATTCGCTCATAATTGATACTATCCATCATTTCGCGAACCAACAGAATACCCAGTCCGCCTAACTGTCGTTCCTCGGCGGAAAGGGTGACGTCTGCTTTCTCTTTAGTTGTCGGATCGAACGGAACACCGTTATCCGTTATTTGCACACGAAGGGTTTTCCCGTCCGACTGAGCCTGAATATCTATTTGTCCTTCGCTTCCCGCCGGATACGCGTATTCTATCACGTTGACGACTGCCTCTTCGACTGCCAACTGCAGTTGCCCGGCTTGCTTGGGGGCGAGGTGAAGTTGTTCGGCAACTTCCTTGCTGAAGGCATTGACTCGTTTTATTTCTCGAATAGTATTGGTGAGCGTCATTGTCCGTGTGAAGACGCTGTCGAATTGCGCAGATTTACAATAGATCGCGAGCATCGTGAGGTCATCACTCTGTTCGGCATCACCGACGAAAGCATGTACCGCTCGGGTCATTGAGTCTAACAACACTTGCGGTTCCCTTATCCTTTCGCCTTTCATTTCCAACATCTCCAACACCCGTTCGAGCCCGAACTGTTGACGCCGGATATCCTTCGCTTCGGTCAGTCCGTCGGTATAGAGAAAGAGCCCGCTACCCGCTTTTAACGTAGTCTCTTGCTGTGTGTATGGCGTGTCCTCAAACACACCGAGAGGAAGGTTGGCGTCGCAATTTAAATATTGAATACCGAATGTCGCCGGTTGAATGACTATCGGTTTGTCGTGTCCGGCATTGCAGTAGCGCAGATGGCCTGTAGGCAGGTCGAGCACTCCGATAAAGAGCGTAACGAACATGTTCTTTTCGTTATTCTTTGCCAAGGCTTCGTTGATAGTGCACATGATATGTGCCGGATGGGTCTCATGCGCAGATGCCGAACGGAAGAGCGAATGTGTTACCGCCATCAGCATAGCCGACGCTGCACCTTTACCGCTTACATCGCCGATACAGAAGAACAGTTTCTCGTCCCTCACGTAGTAGTCGTATAGATCACCGCCCACCTCTCGTGCCGGTTTAAGATAGCCTCTCAACTCCACCCTTTCGGTTTGCAAATCCTGACGCGGAAGCATCGACTGCTGTATCTCGCTTGCCACACGCAACTCGGTATCTATACGGGCTTTCTCTTCGTTCACTCTGCGTAGCTTTTCCGCTTCGCGCGAACTGCGCCACACGATATAGACGGCTATCAACAGACCGACTATCACTAATCCCAATAATATCAACCGCACGATGAGCAACCGGCCGAACACCTCTCTGTCGTATAATACGCTGATTAGTTGCCAGTCCGTTTTACCGCCGACAGGTTGGAAGAACACATGCACTTTCTCACCTTTCTCGTCACGCGTCGTAATGTATCCTTGCCGGTCGTCATCCGCATTGGCCAACGCCAAGGCGGTTTGGAAGAGCGCATCGTCAACTCCCGCCAACAACTGGTTGGATGCGGTCACCAGGTATCGTCTCGTACTCTCGTACTGCTTGCCCTCCGCCACTATCTCTTCCAGCCACTCCAGCGATATATCCGCGTCCGCTACGGCCACTACTTGTCCGCGCGCATCGCATACGGGCGCACTGTAGGTGGTCACAACAGCCCGCGCACCGTCACTATCACGATATGGCTCACACCAATAACTGCTGCGAGTTGTTACCGGCACCGTATAAAAAGCCATCCGGGTATAGTCGTGGTCGGCCGAACCCAACTGCATAGACTCTACCGAACCGTCTATGCGACGAGCGGCATACGGTTCGAACCAATGACCTTTCTTGCTATAATAATCGGGAACAAAAGAGATACTACTGCCTAAGATAGAGGGATTATTTTCCACCAAACGCGATGTCAAGTCGAACATGTCATCGGGATTATCGATGTTCTCATTCACCATCCAAACCATGTTGTCCACCGCCACTTCCACCGCAGCCAGTTTATTACGGATACAGAGATAGAGAGCACTCATCTCCGTCTTCACAAGCCGCTCCATGGTATTCTGAATAATATGCTGCGAAGTGTAGTACATGCCGGCTGCAGTCAATTCCAGCAGCAACGCTGCCACTATGATGACCGTAACCGCACTATTTTTCATTTGCTGTTTTTGCATGGAGGATTGCCGTTTTACACATAAACTTGCTGCAAA
>JAEEHO010000268.1 GCA_016280845.1 Paludibacteraceae bacterium
AAAGCGATACTATTGGGAAGATGTACGTTCACTGGTTAAACCCTTCTGAGGTAGAAGTGGCCCAAATTTATGCCAACAGGTTAGATACACTATATGTGCCATATGGAACCAAATCGCTCTATCAGAATAGAACCCCTTGGAACAATTTCCGATACATATTCGAAATGCCTTTGCTGAAATACGATCTCTGGATTAACGGCAAGCAACTCACCGAACGCAATTATCAACATATTGTGGATTCCGTTCCAGATGTGCTGGCTGATGACATTTCTTTTGATCCGGCTACCAACACGCTTAGTCTGCATAACGCGATCATCGCTCCAACGGGCGCCTATGCTATTCAGAGTTCTATTCCTAATCTGACAATAGAAGTGCGTGGCGCTAACTCTATTGATGGCGCCAACAATTGGTCCGGTATCCGACTCAATAAAAGCGCAACTATCACAGGCGACGGAAAACTGTCTGTTAATGCAAAAGGCGAAGGAAATGGAATATTCTTGTATAACGACAATAATGTAACCCTGACTGAGAATATTGAACTAACTATAACCGGAGGAGCAGAGATATCTGCTAAAGGTATGTCCGGAATATCCGGCTATGGAGGCTCTGTGGCTATAGGTAAACCATATGGCGCAGTATTGACAGTAAACAACGCACGAGTAACTGCTGCCTTTCATGGTAATACTAACGTCCTCAATACCGGACGTAGAGGAGGTGGCTTGGAATATTTGCATGCACTCAATTTGAATGGTGTAGCCATTGTTAGCCCGAGTAATGCTATTTTTCGCCCAAAACAAATGAGTAGCGTAGTGGATGCCTCTACCGATGCTGTGATTCCAGAAGTGGTAATCGGACCGACAAAGAATTGCTATGATGTAGAAACCGAGTTCTCTGCAGTGTCCGACGACGCATATGAATGGAATGATAGTGTATATACCGTTTCCGGCAACTATCAGCAGACTCTCCAAACAACTGAAGGCTGCGACTCTGTTGTTACACTCCGTCTAACCATTTTTCCGCACGGTAAATGCGGCGACAACCTGTATTGGGTATTCAGATCAACAACAGGCGAACTGATTATTACGGGTAGCGGCGCTATGTATGACTATAATATTAATATTGATGCGCAAGCTCCATGGAAGGTCTATAGCAGTGATATTAAATTCGTCACCATGCCCGATGGTATCACGCATATAGGAAGATGCGCATTTTGTAACCTAGAGAATATTGATCAATCTATCGAGATTCCCGAGTCTGTTACATCTCTCGGAGCAAAGGCTTTCTCCGGATGCTCGGCAATGCCTGCTATCAATATTCCTTCTCGTGTAACCACAATTCCGGATGAGTTATTTAATGGATGTTATGGACTACGCAATTTGTCAATACCTAGTGGGGTGACTTCTATCGGTAATTCGGCATTTGCCAATTGCTGGTGGGCATTCTCGCACGCAGAATTGATTTTACCCGAAGGTCTGCAGACGATTGGTAGTTATGCCTTTAGTGCTGACAGATTCACGTCTACAACTATTCCTGCTTCGGTTACATCAATCGGCGCGAAGGCTTTCGCCGGCTGTGACTCACCATATTCGTATACCGGAAATAGCAAGGGAGTGGCATATTATGTAAGCAATCCGATGCCTCTCGTTTTGCCAACCGGTGTCTTCAATGTAGAAACGGCTAACGTAGATACGCTTCATGTTCCGTGCGGTACCGAAGAAACATACCGTGCAGCTAATGGTTGGAATAGTTTTGCCAACATAATAGAACCTAAGGAATACTCTGATTTTACAGAGACGGCTTATGATAAATATGAATGGAACGGTATAGAATACACAGAGAGTGGTGATTATGTACAAACCATCCCAATGGCTAATGGATGTGACAGTATTGTTACACTGCATTTGACCATTGTTTCTACTACTGGTATGGAAAGTACGCGCACGGATAAGATTCAGTGTACCACCTTCCTTCGCGATGGTGTTCTCTACATCCGCCGTGGCGATAAGACATATACCATTACCGGCCAAGAGGTAAAGTAAGAGGTTGATACGGGATTGGCTCGGACTATTTTCGAGTCAATATCGAGACAATCTTGTATCCTACTTATACTTATATATATATTTTGTACGTATAAAGTGAAGTTGAAACGAACAATTAAAACAAAACATATATGAAACGTATTCTTTTTTACCATCTGCTCGTAGTGGCACTTGTTTTCACAGGTTGCAAACCCCGCGGCGGTGACGAACCACAGCAGAACACTTCGCAATCGCAAATAAAGCCGGAAGGCGGTGTGTATAAATTGGACAACGGCGTGACAATCGTTGTGCCTGCGGGCGCTGTGTCGGAAGCCACCGAAGTGAAGGTGGAGTATAAGACTGATCTCGACGGAACAACCGGCAGCCTCCCATCCGATATCCACGGACTGATTAAGTTCTCGCCTGAAGGATTGGTCTTCAACAAACCCGTCGAAGTGTCTATGCCTCTCAACCAACCTGTTGCCGAAACAACAACCGATATCGTCTATTGGTCGGAAACAGACCATATATGGTATATCACCGACCGAGGCACAATTGAAGGACAGAATGTCAAGTTCTATGTGGACCATTTCAGCAGTTATGCGTCCGTCGGTGGCGGCTGGGGCGATCTCTTTGGTATGATGGACAGAGCTGTCGGCTCTGCTTCGACCGAAGAAACTGTTTCTGCTGCGGTGAAAAACTTCCTGGCTGACTTCTACGAGAAGCAACTGAAGGATTACCACTACACCACGCGAGTGAGCGCAGGAAATATATGCGCTGAGGTTTGTGGTATCTATGGCTTCTGGGCAGAGGATAAAAACGGAACTACGCGCCAAGGCGGAGGTACATACAAGAATCATTCTACACATAATATCATCACTTCCATCGGTTATTCGGACGCACAGGCTTCATCGCATTTGCGTAACGAATCACAAACGGCAATCAGTCGTACGATTGAGATTTACGGCGAACCTTGCGCTACGGAGTTAGCGGGAACAGCCAAGGATAGCAAGATTGACAAAGGCAAAACGACCGAAGTGACGATTACGGCATATTGTGGGGACGATCCCTTAGCCGACCAACTCATCCAACTCTCCTATTCGCCGGAACTGTCGTGCGACGTAGTGAACAAGAAGACCGATGCCAACGGACAAGTCAAGATTACGGTTAAGGGTGAAGCCGAAGGCCGAGGAATCGTCTATGCCAAGGCCGTTAGTGCCGTAGATCCTGACCTTGTCACCGAAATCCAAATCCCGGTCCAAGTGGGAGATGAGGGCGAAAACTGGAGAATAACACTGGATGTGCATGTAAAATGCACTTCTTCAATTCAGGAAGACTATTTCGGAAACTTATATAGCGAAGATTATAAAGTGGAGGGTGGTGACCAATCCATCGAATACGGCTATACTTGGGTCGCAGACATTACAATTCACGAGGCAAACGAAGTTGAACAAATGAGGGTTAGCACTATAACAGGATCTGCTTCTGTTACTAATCATAGAAATCAATATAAATTCGATGCTCCTGCTTTTAAACAAAGTGGAAAATGGACAGATCCTATTGATATTGTACATACAGCCACTTGCTCTCAAACTCTTTCTGCTTCTCCCGATTTTTTAGATATGGAGGATATTCCTTTGTATGGAGTTAGCTATACTGATGGTAAAGAAAAGAATTTCCTATTGTGTGTTGGCTTTAACTCTGAAGATGATATTGTCGGGTCTACATTAGAGGCTACTGCTGAGGCAGAACTTCAGGTCATGATGAAATATGCATTCTTTATACCAAATATTACGGGATCTTGGTCTGCTAGTGATTCGGATGGAGATAGTGATAATGGGTCGTGGTATTACGGAAAGGTTGATATGAATGATGTAGGTGAAGGTAGATACCTATCGCTCTGCAGTGCTTGCGGTTTCTTTAAAGCGGATGAACTTAAAGAAGAAACATTGCCAATCCAACAATCGGAACAACCATCTAAATATCAAACTGGGAATTATACTATTGAGATGATGGATCATAGTGTACATGTGGGCATTTATCCGGATCCGGATGGTATCGCGTTAGGCGGTTGGCTTGGATCTTGCCATTGGACCGTTACCGGTACACTCAAAATTGAGAACTTGAGTAAAGAACAACAATAACTTTTACGAGAGGATAACGAGACAATCCTAGACAATACTCGAGACAATATCGAGGGAATATCTAGACAATATCGAGGGAATGTCGAGACACTTATGAGATACGTGTGAGATACGGATAAAATTCGTAGTACGAAATACGGAGCACAAACGAGATGCAAACATTCGTTTAACCGAACAAATACAAACAATAAACAACCATTAAAACTATTATTTTATGAAGAAACAAGGTTTCTCTGCCTTCAGCATTGTGATGCTATTGTTGGCGCTATCAATGTTCGGGTCTCGATTGAATGCACAAGATTTTTCACGAGATCAACTTAAGTCTTTGTCAAACAATTATTTCAAGGTTAATGATGGATTGACGGAAAATACTTTTAAAACAGAAAAAATTAAAGAGGAGCAGGTAGAGGGGAAAGCAAAAGAATCGGTTGCGGTGAATGTGACTTGGGATACGTTGTATCTGGGAAACAAACCTAAGATGTTCTTGTGCCAGGACGGAAACAAATGGGTTATCTTTGCAAATGAACAAAGTGTAGATCCTGTCGTTTGTCTGGGAGAAGGTCATTTGGATGTCAATGAATTGAAAGAATCTCCGTTATGGATACTTCTTTCGGAATCAATGATAGGATTGGATTCTTTGCGAATAACGGAAGGAAATGAAAAAAATAAAAACAAAGTGGCTAAACAATCAACAGGAAATACTAGTGCCGTTACTTGTAACACTCAATATCCGACTCCACTTTTGAATCTTCGATGTGGAGAGAATAAATGGAATCAAGTAGAGAACAATAGCGCGCGTTGGTGTCCATCTGACAGCGAAGCCCGTTGCTATGACCGTAATAAGATATATAATAAATATTGCCCGCCGCGTGAAGGTGGTACAGACGGCCATGCCCCGGTGGGTTGTACAGCCGTCGCGATGGCGCAAGTAATGTGGTATTATCAATGGCCGAATAGTGCAAAGATTCCGGATATTGGAGAAAGAAACTACAATTGGGCAAATATGCCACCGACTATTATGGATGACACTCCATTAGATCAGGTGGTTGATGTAACACGTTTGTTGAGAGATTGTGGATATGCGGGAGGTATGTATTATAGTTATGGCGGAGATTGGTCATCTATGATATTGACTAAAGCAACAAATGCCTTTCGTGATGTCTTTGATTATGAAGCAGAGCAAAATTGGTTCAATCGTGAAAATAAGGAAGGTAGAATTAAATCGGAAATTGCAGCCGGTCGTCCGGTTATTATGCAAGCGACACATGCAACAAATGGCTCAAGTCATACTTTCGTTATAGACGGATACTATAATGATATGTTCCATATTAATATGGGATGGGGCGGCAGTTGGACTACATGGTATTCTGTTTCCGGTGCTGATTGTTATCATCATTTTACTGTGGCGCGTCGACTGATGCATCACATAAAACCAAAAAACGGCAAAAATGGTGCAGTAAATATGACTCCGCAAATCAATGGACCTTCTAAACTTTCTAAAGGCGCAACAGAAGTTTATAGCGTGAACAATATACTTAATTGTGCAGATGTAGAATGGACTTATAAACATGTTCAAACAGCGTTCGATCGTGTTACATTGATGCCTGGAGATTCCCCTCGCTCTATTAAAATCAATAGAACAAGAATGAGTGTAAAAGATATGATAGAGCAATGGCGGATAGATTCGTTGATAAGAATGAATCTATATGATAAAGAGAATTTAATCCGTGGCGGAGCGCGTCCTGTTTTTGATGATACAAAGCATATTTATAAATACTTGCATAAAAAAGTAGAATTATTACAGTCGCATCCAGATGCTATTAAGGAGATAAAAGAGAAAGAAATAGCAGAGATCTTGAAGAAAGATTATCCAATTAAAAAAGGAATGCATGTTTCGAATGGTGTTTATGATTATATGGCAAAGC
>JAEEHO010000269.1 GCA_016280845.1 Paludibacteraceae bacterium
AGAAACAGTAACGTTTACAGGCACAGTACGCAGCTCTTTCTCTAACGGCGGTGCCATTCCGGCTGAATACGCAGCCCAGTTTGCACAGGCAGCTGACGGTGCGGAATCCGCCAGCGAAAATACAGCCGGCCGCTCCGCAATACCTACCTTGCCGAACGACACTCCTACAACAACCGTAACAGCGACAGCTACCGGCGAAACCTCGCCAACCCCAACCATAAACGGTGATTCTTTCACGATTGGTCTTAAAGCAGGAAAAGTCTGGACAGTTACGGTCACCAGAACATATAGTGGCGGCATAACTCTTAGCGATTCTGCCAATTTAGACCTTACAACAACCCCCATTGCTTCTCACGATTTTGTGCTTAAGCCTGATTCTTCAGGGAGCGGCACAATCGCCCTTGGTTTTTCAACCCCGGACAGTGCCTTTGATTCAGTAACAGTCGTTTCTGTAAAGAAAGATGGTGAGGATGCCAGTTCGGCTTGGACCAATTCCGTAAACTGCTCAGTATCCGGTTTGTCAATGAAAACGAACGAAACGCTATCTTGTGGCAGGTACAGCGTCTGCCTGCGGTTCGCAAAAGGAGCGTATTCATATACTCCGATACAAGAAATAAACGTTTTCCCGGGCTTAGAGACAAATACTTGGGTTGTCAGCAACAAGGATTCGGATGGAAAATTTCAAGTGACGCAGTCAATGATGAGCATGTCTGAAATCTATGTCGGTTCGACAGCATCCGGAATAACAGCAAGCGATACGACAGGAACAGGCAGCCCCTACAAGCCTTATGCGACGGTTGCCAAAGCCGTAACGGTGATAAACGCCTTTCCGTCTCGGTCTGCCGATGAAGAGCCGTATGTAATTCGTGTAAAAGACGGAACAACGGAAGATATATCGTCAACAATCAATATCCAGAATAAAATAACCATCGAGTGTTGGAAAGATTCTTTCGATGACAAGGCAGGGACCGCCACTCTGACAAGAAATGCAAATGTCAGTATCTTTACCGTCAGTTCGGGTGGTTCACTCACAATCTACGGTGTTGAAACAAGTGATGGCGGCTGGAGCGGACTTGTCCTTGATGGCAACAAAAACGGTGAGGATGGTACGGCGAGCACTGACGATGATATTACAGGTTCTGGCATCAAAATAAATATGAACGGAACACTTACGCTCAACGGTGGAACTATTCAAAATTGCAAAAGTGCAGAAGGTGGTGCTGTTTATGTATCGGATGGTTCTTTCATAATGAATTGTGGTACGATATGCGGAAACACAGCGACATCATACGGCGGAGGCGTTTATATCTCATGTTATAACAACGCTAACGGCGGATTCACGATGAAAGGCGGTAAGATCACTAGAAACAGCGCACCTTCTGGTGGAGGCGTAGATGCTTACGCAGGTTCATTCACTATGAAGGGCGGTACCATAACAGCAAACAACAGTACAGGTTCAAGCTCAGGTGGTGGTGGTGTACGTGTTAAGACTGGCACATTCACTATGGAGAACGGAACCATAAGCGGTAACACAGCTACGTCATATGGTGGCGGTGTTTATATGTACAGGAGTAGCTCTACGTTCAATATGAGCGGAGGAACTATCGGCGGCAATAATGCAAAATACGGCGGCGGTGTCTACAATGAAGGCGGCACGATGTATATGCATGGTTCTGCTGTTATTGGTGACGCTGAGCAAGCAACTCCTGCAAGTGATACTACTCACTGCTCAAATTATGCAACAAAAGGTGGCGGTGGAATTTACAGCTCATATAACGGTGTGAAGCTTTACATCGGATATAAACCTGGCGCGAATGCTGGAGATGATCCTGTTGCGGACGCAGATTTCTCTGGTGGAATCTACTATAACTATTGTTCCACTACATCAACGAATCCCGATGATGGCGGTGGTGGTATACTTCAGTATGCCGGTGATACTTTGATTACAAACTGCAAGATAAAGAATAATGGCTCAACTTATAATGGCGGTGGTATTCTCCAATATAATGGAACGTGTGTCATAACTAACACAGAAATATCGGGTAACTCCGCAAAATTTGGCGGCGGAATATATGATAATGACCAAAACATAGAGCTTTCTGACGGAACTGTCATAAGCGGAAATACAGCAACAAGCAACGGAAGCGGGGTATTCGTTGTATCAACTTTCAAAATCAGTGGTTCCGCCTACATTAAATCAGCCGGTACAGGTGCTAATGACATTTATTTAACGTCATCTACAAAAATCACCATATCCGGTGCGCTAAATCCACCGGCAGCCGCTGGCGGTATAGTTGCAAAGATAACTCCGAACAGTTACACAAGGACGGAGCCTCTGTTAGTGGCGGCAGGCGATGTTTCAACCGATGTATTCACGGTAGCTTGCGGCAAATTCGCTGTAACCCCGAACGAGGGAAAGGATTATGTCGTCAATTCAGACGGAAAGATAGCGGAAGACACAGGTTTTGTTTTAGTAAAGGGCGCAACTGTTAGCACTGCTGTAAGCGGCTCTTACGTTTTTGTCTCGGATCGTACTGTTACAATACGGAGCATGTATGTTTGCAAGCACGAAGTGACACAAGCAGAGTATCAATCGATAATGGGAACTAATCCAAGTC
>JAEEHO010000270.1 GCA_016280845.1 Paludibacteraceae bacterium
ACCATCTAAATATCAAACTGGGAATTATACTATTGAGATGATGGATCATAGTGTACATGTGGGCATTTATCCGGATCCGGATGGTATCGCGTTAGGCGGTTGGCTTGGATCTTGCCATTGGGATGTTTCCGGTACACTCAAAATTGAAAACTTGAGTAAAGAACAACAATAACTTTTACGAGAGGATAACGAGAGGATAACGGGACGATAACGAGACAATCCTAGACAATACTCGAGACAATATCGAGGGAATGTCGAGACACTTATGAGATACGTGTGAGATACGGATAAAATTCGTAGTACGAAACACGGAGCACAAACGAGATGCAAACATTCGTTTAACTAACAAATAATAACGATGAAAAAATCATTCTTTTATTTCTTTGGGGCATTGATGACATTGGCGTTGCTGAATTTGTCGTCATGCAAGAAGCCCACTAATCCGCCAGAGAACAACGGAACGGAAACACCTAATGATGACAATGGAGGAGGAAACGGTAATGGTAACGGAGGAAACAACGGTCAAGGTGGTGGCGGCAGTCAAACACAGGTCGGTGCAGATATCTTCAAAGCCTTTGACCGAGTGGGCAATTCGTTCTGGTATGCTTGGAACAGTAGTAGCAGTTATGTTGCGTATGGCAGTGGTACACAACATTCATCATCCAGAAAATGTATCAGTTGGGAAGTGGTGGACGTCAGCGGCAATACCGCCACGGTTGCTGAGTACGAGAACCTCAATTTCTCCAAACCCTCATATATCACTTTCCGACGCGGTTCGGACGGTTCTCTCTTTTTGAACAACTACCAGGTAACCAATACACAAACGCCGGAGTTCTATGGACTGACATTCGGCAAGAGCAATCTGACCTACGAATGGAAAGAGACCTACAACAATGGTGCGTACTCCAATATTTTCTATTCCAAGAGCAACGGTTACACGACCACCAAAACGAGTTATGATATCTCCGAGACATGGAATGAGTTCGGTCTCTCTTACAGCAAATGCAGCACCATTTCCGATGATGCCTCTGTCGGCAGTTACAGCAAGACGCAGACTCTTCGCAGCGCCTATACTGCGTACAATACGTATGGTGCTAACAACGATGTGCCGGCTATTACGGTAAAGAGAATAGAAGTCCATCGTTACAATCAGGTGGATGACTATGTCAAAGCTAATCCGGGAGCGTGCAGATATAGCGTCACATTCACTTGTCCTGCCACCGCTACTACTGCTTGGGGTGTCGCCATCGGTATCTATATGAATGACGGCAACGGAGGCGTCAAGTGCTATCCGTGCTATCAGGTTTCCGATTTGACCAACTATATCAAAGCTCACGGTGTGAACTACAGCGCCCAGGATGTTGCTACCGATGAATTGATACATTGTATAGAATTCAAGGGCGACAATTCGGAGTATGAGTACGATTTCTATATGACTTCGGAAGGTACGGCTTTGGTAGAACGTGTCGGCAGCTTGTCCTTCGGACTTATTGCTTTGGGCTATGGCCAAGTGTCTGAGGTGAAACAGGAATCCTCATTCTCTATCATGTCTTCCAACAGTTCCTCTGCTCCGAAGCGTTTGGCTAAACATATCCAATCGGTTGACGGCATGCCGGTTAAGACTACTCCTGCCCAACCGATAACCTTTAGCGGCCAAACAATGCACTCCGTTAGATAAATTCATTTAACTAACAAATAATCTTCTATTATGAAAAGACTTTTTACTCTATTCTTTGCCACTCTGGCGAGTATTAGTGTCATGGCTATCGAAGGCGCTCTGCCCGGCCGATTCACTATCAACGCCAACGGCGCGCAAGTCCAGTTCTCACAAGGCAATCTGCAAGCTACAACCACCGACCTCGGAGGTCATTGGAGTTGGTCTTTTGCCGAGCACCAGTGGAGTAAGGTTGGCAATGTGGCAGCTAACACTGCCATTACAGGCAATGGTACGGTTTCTACCAACGGCACGGTTGACCTTTTCTGTTGGAGCTCAACCGGCACTTACTTCGGAATTCATAACAGCACAAGCAGCGACGATTATTCGGGCGATTTCGTCGATTGGGGAACCCTAATTGGTGAAGGCTGGCGTACACTGTCAAAAGACGAGTGGGACTATCTGCTTGTGTCTCGCGACAAGCACAACGATCTGCGTGCATGTGCAACGGTGAACGGTGCACGTGGTTACATCATTCTCCCTGACAATTGGACAACCCCAAGCGGCTTGAGTTTTGATGCGGGTTGGATTAACTGGGATACCAATACTTACACCACTGAACAGTGGGCACAGATGGAAGCGGCAGGTGCTGTCTTTTTGCCTGCTGCAGGTCAACGTTACGGCACAGAAGTGAGCGGTGTATCTGCATATGGAAAATATTGGACTACCAGATTGTATGGATCAGGCGCCGCGAACTACTTGTACACCGCCGAGCACGACGGATACTGTGGTGGCGGCTGGATCAACTATGGTTATTCGGTGCGTTTGGTCTATCAGCCGTTAGAGAAATATGACCTACGTATCTGTGGCACACAAATCACAAGTGCTAACTGCAATAATATAGCTTCTGCAGTGGAGGGCGTAACCGGAACGGTAAGTTATAATCCGGGTACCAAGACCCTCACTCTAACCAACGCCACACTCACCACTCCCGATATGACGCAAGCCATCTGGAATATCGGTATTGATGGCCTGAAGATTGATGTGAATGGAACGTGCGACCTAAATACGCCTTATTGCATCGCTCTGCGTTTGGATGCCAATACAACGATTGAAGGAACCTCTCCGACAAACGATATATTGAAAGTGCGTAATGCAGGACCGTTTGACAAAGAGGTAGGCGGTTGGCCAGAGGGTAGTGCCTTTACTGCTTTGGCTACTTTCGCCGATGCCAGCTTGACTATCAATAACTGCTTTGTGGAAGTAGAGGGCGCTATAGGAATACAGCTCCAAGGTAATACGCAACTAACTGTCAATCATGCGAAACTGACTGCGCAGAGTATCGGTACTTCGTTTCGTCCTGCCCATCAGGAAAATATGCGCTCGTTCAAGGCTAACGTGGAGCCGATACTGAACAACTGCGCGTTGACCGCTCCTTCGGGCGTTTCCTTCAGTAGCACACTTGGCGGTTATACCACTGATGGTACTAACTTGACACGAGAAAAAGTTATTATCGAACCCAACACATCCACCGCCATCCATCCGGTAAACAGCGATATTATTCAGTGTGCTAAGATTCTCCGTAATGGTCAACTCTTTATCATCCGTGACGGCAGAATGTACACTATCCAAGGTCAAGAGATTAAATAAAATTTACCTATCAACAATAATAGCGGCAATTACGCCGCTATTATTGTTTTAGTATTACTCGATTGTTTGCAGGAATAGCCAAAATTACATTCCTCTCACAATGCAGATACTATAAAGCATGCCGATGAGCATCGTGAATTTGATGACCTGCTGGCACGTCTTATGGTCGCTCGGAATCTTAGCCGACCAAAGCAGCCAAAGCGAACTGAGCAGCGGAATCAGTTGCATAAAAAGTAGAATTATTACAGTCGCATCCAGATGCTATTAAGGAGATAAAAGAGAAAGAAATAGCAGAGATCTTGAAGAAAGATTATCCAATTAAAAAAGGAATGCATGTTTCGAATGGTGTTTATGATTATATGGCAAAGC
>JAEEHO010000027.1 GCA_016280845.1 Paludibacteraceae bacterium
CGATAGCCGCCGACAATTTGACGGTTGTCCGGATCCCAAACAATCAGTTGGTGATATGGGTGCGGCATGGTGTCCAGTTGGTCTACATCCAACTCTTCGCCTGTACCGCCACCA
The DNA here is from genome assembly GCA_016280845.1 of Paludibacteraceae bacterium. Lineage (GTDB taxonomy): Bacteria > Bacteroidota > Bacteroidia > Bacteroidales > Paludibacteraceae > Colicola. The sequence goes on from JAEEHO010000027.1 coordinate 115, forward strand.
CCGTCGCGATAACTGATTTCGCGCAGACGCGCTATCTCACGCATGACATTCGGACACTCGTGTGCCGTGATATCATAAATGAGATTACCCGCTTTATTGCTCGGGCGTAGCAGGTGGCCTTCAAGTTCAGACTCGATGAGGTCGGTGTTAACAGGAGGTATAATTTGTTTCATTGTATACAATTGATTTGACGTACTCTGCCCATTGTGCAGGCGTACGTGAGTTGTCAAAAACGGTATATGAGATTGGCGGCAGCACGTGAACACGGAAGTGTTTGCCGTGCGCACCGAACATCTCATCTATTAGGTAGAGCATCTCTACATTGAGACGAATACCCAATATTTTGCGTATTAGCGCCAATGTGTAGAAGAAGCGGCTATTGCGACCTTCGAAAAAGATTGGAACAATGTTGCGTTGGTACTCTCGTGAACGTTGAATGAAATTTTTTTTCCATTCCAGATCACGCACCTGCCATTGTCCGTCAATTCGTTGCAAACGACTACATACACCGGCAGGAAAAGTCAGCACATCCATTCCCGATTGCCATAGTTCCTGCTGTGCTTGAGCCTGTTCACGGCTGAGCCGACCGACTTTGTTAACCGGAACCCAAAGGTCTGCAATAGGCTTCATATTCATTAGTATATCGTTGACGATAACCTTGAGTTCTCTCCCGCTTTTATTGTCATGTATCAGTTGTGCAATTATCATGCCGTCAAGACCACCCAAAGGATGGTTGGATACGAAGATAAGCGGTTGTTCATCAGTCGGTATATTCTCTACTCCTTCTATTGTTGCCGAACAACCAAGCAGATCGTTGATAACGCGCTTGATGAAGTCGTACCCACGCAGATCAGGATGTTCACGCAGAAATGCGTTCATCTGATGGATATGCGCTATACGTTCCAAGTACGACAAAACGAAGTTAGGCACATGTGCCTTGGGCGCTTTGCTCTTCACCAATTCTCGTATGTCAAACTGCAGTGGCATCTTTTTAGTTTACGGCACGAATAACATCCATAATAGGCGATTTTGCAACCGAGATGATTTCGCAATCGTAGGTACCTAAGAAATTTTTTAGCGCTTGTATAGCATCTTCTACATTACTAGCCTGAACAAGAACAGAAACAGCTCTGCGCGTCTCTTTGTCGTTATCAATAGTTATCATTTCGACACGTCCTTTGTACCAATATTCTCCGCCTTCGCAGGGGAAAATATCGAAGAACTGTGCTTTCTTGCAACTTGGCACCTCGCACTCGCCGAAAATGAAAGGCTTAATATCTTCCATTAGACGATTCTCAACATCGGCACAGTTGATGCCCTCTACAAGATACGTTTCCTTTACATTGCCGGGATTATCTTCACCGGTTTGACGTTGGTAATTAACTTTGATTTCGTAGAATAACATTTTTTTATGTGTTATGTATTATTGTATATATATAGTGTTTGTTTCAGAATAGAAGGTTGACAACATCCAACGCGTTGAGGGAGCCTTGTGGCATAGGACGCAATTGTCTTGACCATAGTAGAACAGGCGACTGCGGATTGTCATCCACCACATTGTCAATAGGATGGCGGTCGTCTTGCCATAGTTGCCAGCCGGGTTGCAGAGTGAATACAACATCACCCGTGTGTCGTTTGCACAATGTTGTGTTCAGTTGCGGTTGATGAATGGCTTCGTATGACGGCATGGCTGTCTGTATGCCTTCGAAATCAAGCAGAAAGTTAGCAACTTGTCTCTGTATTGTCTCGAGAGTAAGTCGTTTCTGTTCAATCAGTGTGCGGTTGAGATATATAGACTGACCGTAGCCACCGTCTATCCATCGTTCATGACCATAGATGGCCATCAGATAGGTGCCGATAAGCGCAGCAGCACGGTCCACATTGAAATGCTGTACAGGCAAGTGAATGTCATTCAATGTCTGTGGGTTAGTACCCAATATAGGACGGCCGACAACCAATATCTGATAGTTCTCGCGTCCGATACGACGGTCTAGTTGTTCCATCAAAAAGCCAATGTCTTGATTGAGACGCAAGTAGATATCTTCGTGCTCTGCCGATTGTATCTTGTCAGATGCGGCTTGAGGACTGAGACTATTGAGTTGTAGCAACAGAAGATCAGGAATCTGGTCGGTTCCCATTTTTTCGTCTTTCTGTAGTGCCAACGCTAGTTCGATGACCAATGTGTTAGCTTCGGGTGCATGGCGCAATACTTCGCCTACCTCGTAGGTAAAACCTTTCTTTTTTTCATGCTCAGTCGGACATGTATAGGCGGGTATATCCATGCGCGGTGTCCATTGGCGTGCGGCAAGTGTGGCTATTCGGGAGTTATGATTCTGTTCGAAAGCTACAAATGGCAGTCCGCCGCTGTAGGCCGCAGTGGCAGCCCATAGTTGCTGCTCCTGGTCCAACCAACAGCATGCATTGGCAGCATGTCCCGCTAATAGAACAGTTGTCTCGGGGTGAATACCGATAGCATATATCTTTGCTTCCGGATAGAGCAATCGCATACGATCGCTGATCGTGCGACCGAGCAAAGCGCGCGGAGAGATGCGCAGATTAGTATTGATTCCTTGTGTCTGCTCGTCCTCCAGCATAGAATGCAAGCGGCGGTCACGACGTTGAAAATAACTGTCCATGGTGTAGCCATGATTGTCCGGAGTCATTCCCGTCATTAGAGTAGCTGTTGACTCATTGCCGCCATAGACAAGATGAGGATAAGCAACCGTAGTCTGGTAAGCCTCCTCGCTGAGTGTACGTAGTCCTCCTTGCTGCCAGTATGGACGCAAAGTAGCCAAATTCTCTGCTGTGAGTCCATCCACCACTGCCACCACCGTCAGACGCGGCGTAGCGAGAGTTGTAATTCCACAGAGACTCAGTAGTATTAACGTATGAAATAAACGATTCGTGCGCATGCGTGTGTAATAGGAATAATCAGTAATCGCCATCCGAAGCCTACGAGTGGATGGCAAGAAAAGAAAGTCAAAAAACAAACTATGATGAGCAACAATACGTAGGGTATAGCTGCGAGAATGTCAATAGCTGGGCAAAGACGGCCTAAACGGCGATCCAACAGACTGACTGCCAAAACCAGCAGAAAATATAGCAACAGACCAAATTCCCACGATGCGTACCATGGGGTTGCCTCTATTTGGAATGGAGCACTGTTGCTTTTGCTGACCAAAGGGGTACCATCTGATAGCGTCGCTTCGTCCATATAACGCATCAACTCTTCGGGTAAGAAGAGGCGCTGCGCGCTAGTCATCGGTTGATCGGCTTTAGGACCGAAAAGCAGATTGATTCCGGCGTTAGACCATGTATGTGCACCTGTATAGTGGCGCAGGAAACGGCGATAGGTTACTCCCGTATAACCGGTATACGTTGATTGGATACTGTCACCCAATGCGTTGGCAATCAATAGATACGGTCTTGTTGCACAATTGTCGAAAACAAAATTGTACAGGTACTCACGATTCTCAGGTTGGTAGTTGAGAACCAACGCTTGCCATATAGCTTCGCGTTGTTCGGGTGTCAAATTGAGAAGTTGTTCATAGACGGGACGATTGAGTTCGGCATATTCGAGTGAGAACCATTTCATGTCTGACGCGCCCAACTCATACCATGTCTCACCACGAACAAATTTCCAATAGAAATGTTCGGTGTAGAACGAGAAGATACCGTAGTTGAATACTACATCCAAATCGTTCTTCGGATCGCAGACGCGGATGGCTGTGTGACCATAACGTGTGTACAATTCCTCTCCCGGAGTACATGTCAGCAACGATATACGCGCCTCATCGCTCAGGTGAATATTGTGTGCCGAGACGATAGAGGCGAACGTTAATAACAGACCAATACAATATGTACGAAGATTATGTACCATAATATATTATCAAATTCGGAATTAATGTAAATGCAAGTCCTAATAGTAGCCCGCAGATGACTTGTCCGGGTGTGTGCGCATTGAGCCAAAGACGTGCATACATAAGCAACAAGATTAGTCCAAGCCATACAGTATACGTAGTCCACATCGGTATAGCTCCTATACCAAGACAATAACTCATAAATCCGCCGAAGAGTCCTCCCATGGCTGTTAGATGAGCGCTGATCTTCCAATAGCGGTTGATAAGTGTAACGATACCGATAGCCAACGTAGCACCGACTCCTACCACACTGATGTATGTCGGAACTTTGAGAACTGCTATCAGCAGAATGCACCAAAATCCGAAGGCGATAGTCGTATACTGATACGGACTCGTGCGTTCGCGCGCGTCACGTATATATATGTCACGCACATGGCCTCGGAATATCATGTATAGTATTATACTCAGCGGTATAGCACAAGTCAGTACGAATGTGCCGGCTATTGCCACTATCATCCAGACGCTGTCGAATGGGCTGACTTGCGTATGGTGACCATAACAAAAGAGTGCCATCCCGTAGGTAGGCACAAAAAGCGGGTAGAGTATGATACTCAACGCTTGGGCGATTATGTCGAGCGCACGTTTCATACGGTCTTACGTAGCCGCGCTACCGGTATATTGAGCATATCGCGGTATTTTGCCACAGTACGGCGGGCGATAGGATAACCCTCTCGACCCAATGCGTCCACCAGTTGCTCGTCGGTTAGCGGCATTCGCTTATCTTCGTTATCAATCAGTTCTTGTAATATCTTCTTTATTTCGCGTGTTGATATCTCGTCTCCATCGCTATTGACCATCGCTTCTGAGAAGAAATATTTCAGCGGGTAGATGCCGTAACGTGTTTCTACATACTTGCTGTTGCTGACACGTGAGATAGTAGAAACATCGTACCCTGTGCGGTCGGCTATGTCTTGCAATACCATCGGTTTCAGGCTGCTTTCCTCGCCATCGAGGAAAAAGTCATACTGGAACTTCAGTATTGCAGTCATGGTCTTTATCAGCGTTTCGTTACGTTGACGGATAGCATCGATGAACCATTTGGCAGCATCCATCTTGTTGCGGATAAACTGCGTAGCCTCGCGCGTCTCTTTTGTCTTAGGCATTGCGCTGTACTCGTTGAGCATATCGGTGTACTCGCGGCTGACATGCAGTTCGGGAATATCGCCTGTATTGAGTGTAACGAACAATTCTTCATCGCGTTCCTCTATGGAGAAATCCGGTATGATGGTTTCACGTTGGGTCTCATAGACCGTTCCAGTGAAGGCATTCGCGGGTTTCTGGTTGAGGTGAATTATCTCTTGCACCGCTTGTTGGAATGCTTCGTCTGTGCATCCCAAACGCTGTTTGATTTTATCGAAATGGTGTTTAGAGAATGCCTCAAAATGGTCAGTCAGTATTGTACTTGCCAGCGCAATAGTGTCGGTCTTAGGTTTGCGACTGAGTTGTGTGAGCAAACATTCCTGTAGGTTTGCACTGGCAATGCCGGGCGGATCGAACTCTTTGATCTGACCCACTATATCTGCCATCTCTTCGTCCGACACCTGTATCTGTTCTTGGAACATAATATCGTCCACTAGTTGTTCTATGGTGCGTCGCAAATAGCCGTCGTCATCGATATTACCTAACACCCACTTGGCGATATGGCGTTGTGGCTTAGTCATCTTTGTCAGGTAAATCTGCGATTTTAGTTCCTCTATAAGACTACTTCCGCCGATGATAGGCACTTCACGTCGATCCTCATCCGCAGGACTGTATTGCTGGTGCATCATGTAACTGGGAGTCTCGTCGTCAGATACATATTGCTCGTAATTGAAATCTGCGTTCTGTAACGGGTCATGACGGTCGTCGTCAAAATCTTCATCGCCCTCTCCGTAGCCGCCGAACTCGTCCAACTCATCATTGGCGTAGTTGTCCTTAAGCAGTTCTTCGTCGCGTCCCTCTTCCAGAGCAGGGTTCTCCTGCAGTTCCTCATTGATGCGCTGCGAGAGTTCGATAGATGGTAACTCCAGCATGCGTATCAGTTGGATCTGAGTGGGAGACAACTTGGTTGTCTGCGTTAGTGTTTGTTGTAGTCCGGCTTTTTGCATATAGTTATCAATTATTTACCAATTCCAAAACGTTGGAAGTGATGTATTTCAGTTGTTCTTCATCCAACTCAGTGTGCATCGGTAGCGAGAGAACGCATGCAGCGAGTCGTTCGGCTACTGGGAAATCGCCGTCCTTGTATCGCGGATCCAGATATGCTTTCTGCTGATGCAATGGCACAGGATAATAAATCATGGCCGGTATATTGCGTTCCGCTAAACCTTCGCGCAGTTTATCACGATCTGCACCTATCACACGAAGTGTGTATTGGTGGAAGACATGCGTTGAATGCGACTGACGACCGGGAATGAGCAATTTGTCATTGTTGCCGAACGCTTTGTCATAGTACGCAGCAGCCTTTTGTCGTGCAGCTATATACTCGTCCAGATGTGGCAGTTTTGCGTCAAGAATAGCAGCTTGAATACTGTCCAAACGGCTGTTGACACCTATCATATCATGATGATAGCGCACGACCATTCCGTGATTAGCGATGGCACGCATGCGTGCTGCCAGTTCATCGTCATTGGTAAAGATGGCACCGCCATCGCCGTAGCAGCCTAGGTTCTTCGATGGGAAGAAACTGGTGCAACCTATATGTCCGATGGTACCGGCCTGCTTTGTCTCACCGTTAGCAAAGGTGTATTTCGCTCCGATAGCCTGACACGCGTCTTCAACTATGTACAAATGGTGTTCTTGGGCAAGTGCCATGAGCGACTCCATATCAGCACACTGACCGAACAAATGGACGGGCACGATGGCCTTGGTGCGTGGTGTGATAGCACGGCGAACGGACTCAATATCCATATTCATCGTTTCCCAGTCAACATCCACTACAACCGGCGTCAAACCTAACAATGCCACCACTTCAGCGGTGGCGATGAAGGTGAATGTCGGCGTTATAACTTCGTCACCCGGTTTAAGACCCAGTCCCATTAGAGCTATCTGCAACGCATCGGTGCCGTTCCCTACAGGAATAACATGCTTGACACCAGTGTATTGCTCCAGGTGCTCTTGGAATGCAGTCACTTGGGGACCTTTGACGAATGTCGCCGATTCAATCACTTGACGAATGCCGTTGTCTATCTCCTGTCTGATACGCTCGTATTGCGTCTGCAGGTCAACCATCTGTATCTTCTTCATAGTCTTTGATTTATTGTTCTAAAATGAACTCCACAGCAGCGGGATATGCCCAAGCCGATGTGATGTATGGATTTGTATATCTCAATTCTACGTCCAGTTTGTCTGTACGGTCGGCAGAGTAACGACATACGGCGCGTACATCATGCTGCGTAACCTGGCTGAAATGGCTAAGGCCGACACGCAGACTTACTTCCACTTCGCGTGGGAAAAGACGCACATGATAGCCGTCCGGCACACCTTCGACACGCAATGGCACCGTCACTTTCTTTTCCGTATAACGTTCAGCTATGATACGTACATCCACCGAATCAACTATCGAACGCACACCTTTCGGCAAAAGCAGTGCTACCCGTACATTGGTAGTGTCAACTAGGTTGTCCAGCGTCAGCAATGCCGTAGGAATAGAATCGATAGCATCCAGTTTGGACGCAGCGCCATACACTTTAATGGTCTTGCGACTCAATGTCGGTTTATCCACCAGTTGGTATTCTGTTGCTGTAGTCAGTCGGCTCGTTAGACGAATAGGAATATTCTTCTCCTGTTCGGTGTAATAAGGACATGTTATCTCCTCCGGTACGGCCGTAATCAATCTACTTGTTCCTTGCAGCAAATTGTTCAAACTGTTGCGCAGAGCATCAGCCGGTATGCGTACAGTGCCTCGGTCTCCGTGGATATACGGGTGCAGATCGATGGTCAAGTGTAATGGTTCACGAAAGTATGAACCCAGTCGCTGACCTGCGTCACGCACTTCTATCTGAATGGTGTCTGGCAGCCCGTCTTCAGCAAAGCCGATATTGCTCGGAGCACCGGTATAACTGACCAGCACAGGAACGATCGCGTTACGAACCGACTGCATAGCATGACCGAACCAGATGGCTGCAGCCAACACTACGAAGAAGGTAAACGTGAACACATCGGTCCACCGCATTTGTTTGAGCTGACGAGGAAACATGCGTTACGATTGATTATTTCTTCTCGTCCTTAGCCTGTGCCTGCTGAGCGTCGGAAGCGTCTGCATAAACGCTCTCCTTAGCTACTTTGATGGTCACTTCTTTTGCTATTGTGATGATGAAGGCGTTTTCTTGCACTTCCTTGATCTCACCGTAAATACCGCCTGCGGTAACGACCTTATCGCCCTTCTTCATGGCGTCGCGCTGTTGCTGAAGTTCTTTCTGTTTCTTCGTCTGAGGACGAATCATGAAGAAATAGAATACTACGAAAATAGCAATCATCATGATCCAGAACGACCACTGATTTTGTTGTGCGCCGGCTTGTGCCTGCAAGTAAATCAAATTAAGCATATTGTTGTTTATTACAAATTAAAAAAATACAAATTATTTTACCTTTTTCGCCCTTTCGCTTTTTACCTTTATCATCCTTTCAGCGTTGCGGCTTTGATGAGTGATCCTTCGCGTTGCTTCTCGCGCAGAATCTCGGTTAGGATGCCATTGATGAAGACATGACTCTTTTCTCCCGAATACTCTTTGGTCAATTCGATATACTCGTTGAGCGAGATGGTGAGTGCTATGTTAGGAAACTCCATGATCTCTGCCAAAGCGGTTTCCAGGATGATACGGTCCATATATGCGATACGGTCTGCTTCCCAACCCTTGAGATGCGAGTTGATTAGTTGCTCATACTCGTTATGTCCCTTGAGCGCTGCATTCAGCAGGTCAGTCGCGAATTTACATTCGTCTTCGGAGTCGAACATAGGCAGTAGTTCGGTCTCCGGCGTACTATCTTCATTGAAACGCTTGACAGTCTTGATGATATAACTGAGCACCACATCCATGTCGGTAGTCCAATTGGCTTTATCCAATACTACCTCCATCTCGTCAAGTGCATCGCGCAACTCATCGCTATCCGGCAACAGATGTTGGTAGATACGGCGCCATAGTTGCTTGTCCTGTTCGTAGTTGTCCTCCGATGCACACATATACTCGCGGTAGAAATCGCTTTCGGTCAATTGACGGTAGATAGTGCTTACAGCCGACATGCCGCAGTCCCAACTAAGGTGCTGTTCCTGGATGCGTGCACGCAAAGCACGATTATCGAACAATTGTTGTGCAAAGCGGTTGTTGACGAAGCGTTTGTTAGGTAGCCACGCTGTGTGAGTGGCACGGGCACGAGCTGCCTGCTCCTCCATCTGCTGCTGTGCGTAAGCGGTCAACACGTTAGCAAAATCGAGTAAGGCAAAATACAGATCGTAAGTGTCCGCAAAGCTTTTCAGTAGCTCTTTGCGTACTGTTACGTTGGTCTTTTCGGTGTCTTTGTAATAGGCGAACAGCGTTTGAACAACGCGCGTTCTAACCATTGTTCTGTTAATCATATAGGCTTTATTTATCGTTCGTATGCAGGCGCGCTATACGCGCGGTATGCCAAATCGGGTGCAAAAGTAATACATTTTTTGCACATACGCAAGTTTACAAAGATTTTTTTGCAATTAGATGCACTATTCTTCTTCGTAGTAGCCTTGTTCTATGCCGTATTGTAGTTCGGCATCGGCTATCAGTTGCACCTGTACGCCTGTGATCGAACGGCCTTCTTCCTTCAGTGCATTGAGCACATAGTTCAGTTGCTCCGTCTCATCCACTTCGCCTTCCAGATATTCCATCTCTCCGGTCTTCGGATCCTCGCGCAACAGTCCTTTCTCTTCCAGATAATCGTCCATCAGATCCAGCACCAGCAGAATGTCATCTGCTGTCAGATTGTTCTTTTCCTGCGCAGGAATAGCATTGTAGATGTACTCTACCAGTTGACGCTCGTCTGAATCCAAGAGCGACAATTCCAATGTGTTATTTTCCATTGTTGTGTAGTGTTATATTAACCGTATTCTATTGGTTTTCATTTGATTGCTTGTTCGCGTTTCGTGCAAAGGCGAATAGCGAAAGTGGTAGATGACAATAGCCGTCCGGATGTTTGTCCAGATAATCCTGATGATATTCGTCCGCGGCGTAGAAGGCCTTCAGCGGTTCGCGTTCTACTACCATCGGCTGCTCATGCTTCTGCTGTTCTTCGTCATAGATTCTGTCTATGACAATGCGATCTTCCGCATCGGTGTAGTATATCCCGGTGCGGTAACGCGTACCTTCGTCGTGTCCCTGTTTGTTCAGGCTCGTCGGGTCGATAGCTACGAAAAACATGCGCAGTAGAAATTCCAGACTGACTATAGTTGGATTATATGCCACACGAACTGTCTCTGCATAGCCGGTGGTGTCGGTATAAACTTGCTCGTAGGTCGGATTGTCGGTGTGTCCGTTGGCGAAACCCACTTCGGTCGCCACCACACCGGCTATCTGCTTGAAATAGTGCTCTGTTCCCCAGAAGCACCCTCCCGCCAAATATATCTCCTTTTCCATTGCCATTATTTTGGCCGCAAAATTACTACAAAAATTGCACATACGCAAGTTTTGAGCAATTATTTTGCCCGTATAGAATAAAATTCTATATCCGAACTCCGACTATCTTAGATCTCGACCTAAAATAACGGTGCACCAAAATTCACGTCGATGTTAAAATACATTTCCGAACCATTTCCGAGCCGTTTTCGAACCATTATCGAGCCATTGTCGAGCCAATCTCATATCCTACCCATACTTATATATACTTTGTATATATCCCGTGAAGTTCAAAATAGATTTTCTTACTGGCACCTTCTCTATATTTTTTCCCCCGTCCGGCTTCATTCCTATGTCTTTCTCTGCGGGATGCCCTCCCGATTTTCTGTCCTTATTCGCATCTTTCTTGCTGATATTATTGACAATTCGTAAAAAACACCCCGTTTTTCTCAACTTTATATAAATAACTGTTTACAACTCTTGCATAGGTTATTTTTTTGTTGTACTTTTGCACCGTGAAAATTCTATTGCCGAAACTTAACCTTAGCTAATTACCTTAATACCTTCTTCTTTTC